>JAQCEL010000231.1 GCA_027618655.1 Pseudomonadota bacterium
CGTCAATTGATGCCTCGCGATTCTAATTTGCTAATCGAGCGTTTGCTTCGCAAAAATTCTATGCGACACCAAGATGGGATTTAATGCCGAATTCAGGACACACCTCGTTGGCAAATAACTCAATCGTGCGCAAACCCTCAGCCTTAGGGATCATTCCCCAGTGAAAGAGCGACATGGAAGCGATCGCCGCCATGGTAGCGGCAGAACCGAAGATCCGCTTCTACGATTACGTCGGCGTCTAAAAACTAACAGTCGGTGGCCGTATCAACTTGCACGGCCACGGACACACACTTAAACGAAATAGCGTAATTTCTTCTTCACCAAAGTCTGGGCCTGCGCTGCGCTTCAACCGAATTAAAGAACCGGTGTACCAGGGTCCATCCCGAGCAATACGCGACCATACATCTCACTCGAAGCCTCGAAGTCCATTGCTGCATGCGTGCGTAAAACGTTCGAGTCGCGGAAGAAGCGCTGCAGGGCCACATCGTTCATAAACGAGCTGCCGCCCGCGCCGTGCATGAGATCGTTGACGGCATCACAGCACAATTGATTGACCAGCGCCGTGCGCATGCTGATATCTGCGCGGTCTTGCAAATTCAGGCCACCGTTGCCGCTCTTGTGGATCGTTCGGGCGACAATCGAATCGACCATGTCGTCTATCGCATCAGCGGTTGCGCGACCGCGTGCCAGCCGCATTTGTGCACTTGGCTTAGCCGCAACGCCGCTGCCCGTGTACGTATTAATTCGTTGCTCGGTTATCTCCTGAAAGTTCTCGACCATGCCGCGCAATATTCCGGACACCACCGACATGCCTTCGAAAAAAACGATCGCCGCGGCTGGCATCTGAAATACTGGACTGTCGTACAGGCTCGATCCGAAATGCGTGCCGTCTAGAAAATCCTTGAACGGCAACATGTGGTGATCAGGAACAAATACGTTCTCGACCTTAACGTCGCAACTGCCGGTACCACGCATGCCAGCGATATACCAATTGTCGATCAATTCCACTTCAGATCGTGGAATACATAAGAGCAGTAGCTCAGGTTCGGCATCTGCAGCGGCATAGACCGCAGTGAAGAACACGTAAGTCGCATGAGTTGCACCGGAACTCCAAGATTGCTGCCCGCTGACTTCGTATCCGCCGGTTACTTCGGTCGCCCGCGCCGTGGGTGCAATCTGAGCCGAACTGCGTTGATAAGGATTCTCGGCAAATACTTCATCTTGCGATTTCTGCGAGAACACGGAGTGAAACCAGTTATGTCCAATAAAGAACGCACTCACCCAGCCAGTCGATCCGCAAGCAGAGGAAATGATCCGCGACACGGCCACCAAGGTATCAATATGCAACTCGTGTCCGCCATACCGCTTGGGTGTCAGGATTTGCAGGAAGCCTGCGTCGGTTATGTCAGCTATCGTTTCATCAAGCGGTGCACGATTTGTTTCTGTTGCGGCAGCGCGTGCTGCAAATATCGGTTTCAATTCCCGTGCGCGACCGATTAGTTCACTTGTGATATCCATAAACATGTCCTCTGCGATATCCGATTAATCACGATCGGCTCAGCGAATAATCGAGTAGCCGCGATCGAATCGGTGCGATTTTTTTAGTGCAAGGTATTCGGTGGATCCTCGGCAAAGCGCGCGACAGCATTCGCTACCCCAATCGCTGAGTGGTAAACGTGGAGTACGTGATGAAACGCTGCCTGCGCAGCATCTTGTGCGTTATTACGCACGCAAATCTGCGCGAACCCGCTGAGCGCGCCGAAATGACGCGGCTCCAGAAGTAAGGTTTGATAGACATCGCGAACGCTGGCGGAATCGTTGCCGATGAGGAAATGTACGGTCGCGCGCTTATTCCACGCTTCGGCCCACACAGGATAGTGTTCGATCAAACTGTCGAACTCAGCAATCGCGGTGCTAAGCTGGCCAGCGCCGCATAGATCCATTGCTCTTTTCATCTCGAGTTTGGCTTGTGGGTCAACATGATCGGCCCAGATCGCCCATATTTGCGTTTCCGCATCACGACGCGCGGCTTCGTCGTTAAGGCTTAGCGCATCGAATGCGATCAACAGTTCATCCAATCGATGTCCAGTCGTAGGCGTCGCGGGGAGCCGCTCCAACAATTCAACAACCTGCCAAACTTCGCTGTGAATGGTTGCGGCATTTCCGTCGTGTGTCATGGATTAAGATCCGAAATGTTTTTCGTTAGCCCAACCGATACAATGCTTGGTTCATTTAGCACGTCGCCTACACCCGCCGCTGATTCAACAACGCAACACCGTGCCAGCGCCACTCGTCTGCAAACTACCATCGGCGTAAATCACTTCACCATTGACGATGGTATGTTCCACGCCTCGTGATGGCATGACCATGCGCTTCCCACCACCGGGTAAATCGAAACGCTTTTCACCGCGATTGCTTGAACCGATAGCGCTCGGATCGAATATTGTAATGTCGGCTGCGAGTCCTTCGCGCAAGCGACCGCGATCCGTAATGCCATAGAAATCTGCGGGATCCGAGGTTAAACGTCGCACCCCTTCTTCGAGCGACATAATCCCGCGCTCACGTACCCAAGTACCAAGGAAATACGTTGGATAACCACAGTCACACAACATATCCACGTGCGCGCCGCCGTCACCAAGACCGATGAGCACGGATGGATCGCTCAATAACTCCGTCATGCGATCGACCCGCCGGTTATAGGCTGTCATGGTGAATTCGAGATCGAGATCGTCTGCAAGCGTGATGTCCAAAAACGCATCGACGCCATCCTTACCCTGCGCAGCGGCAATTTCCGCTACCGTCTGCCCTTCAAAATTCTTCAGCTCCGAAGCCTGGCATTCATGCAGCGTAATTCGATCCCAACTGCCGGCTGCGAGGGGTTGTTTTAATTCTTCGCGAAATTGATCGCGAAACGCGCGATCGGTATAGACCGCGCGTTGCGCTTCTTTCGATTTGTCCGCGAATACCCTTTGCCATGATGGAAAGGACGCGAACGAAAACGGACTGCGCATACTGATCTCGCGAGTCAGTGGCAGTGGCGAGGTTTGCGGCCGCGCGCCTTTGGCAATCATCGGCGCGATACGTGCCATCGTTGTGCGCAGCGCCTCCGGTAAATCTTCGCGATCGAACATCGCGATAAATGTCACCGGCCGACCGCTCTCATCAAGTAAGAAATCAAGCAGCGAAACCTGTTCTTCGTCGAGCACGGATATCTGTCGGGTCAATGCGATCTCAATGGCGCCCTTACCTCGGTTCTTAAGCATATTCGAATAGGCTTTGAGTTCCGCGCGGCTCGCGTTGCGGCAGGCGAGCGGCCGACCATTGAAGCCTAAATGTTGATTCAAAATAGTGCTCGAAAACCCGAGCGCGCCCGCATCGACTGCCTCGCCCAATAAGCGCGCAATTTCCACGGTTTCTTGGGCTGTCGCGGCGCGTTCAATCGATTCATCACCCATCACGTAATGTCTGAACGGAGTGAGCGGTGCCATGAAGCCAAGATTCACCGAAGGTTTGCGGCGCGCGGCGGCGGCGAGATATTCGGGGAAGGTTTCCCAATCCCAAGTAATACCCTTGTTCAGTACATCGAAAGGAATCGATTCAACGTTAACCAAATCGTGCATCGCAACTTCACGCGCCGCCGGCAAGCACGGCGCGATGCCCACACCGCAGTTACCCATGATCACGCTCGTCACACCATGCCACGGTGACGGCGTGACGGCACCGTCCCAACATATCTGCGCGTCGTAGTGGGTATGCGGATCGATGAACCCGGGGCTCACGACGCAGTCACTCGCGTCGATTGTCCTATTGGCCGGACCAGATACCTTACCAATGGCGGAAATTTTGCCTGCAGTAACTGCAATATCCGTGCGCGCTCCCGGTGCGCCAGTCCCGTCGACGACTAATCCATTTTTAATTAGTAAGTCATGAGCCATTGATGCGTTCCTTACTGGGTTGATAGCCAGATATTAGCGGGTACTTATCAATTACTTCGATAGTTGCTTGCCTATTGTCGCTTGAAAAACGCGTAGCGCACAGATCGACCCGAAATTGATCTCCTGGGCTATTTCTGGACTGTATTGAGGGCACTGTGTGCGCTTGCACCTTTACGGAGACTTCACGCTAAAAACTTACTGAGGCGTATTCAATAGAGCCTGACTCTGAAGGATCCACGACCGGACGTTGTCGAGCGTCCGGTCGTGTAGCTACGCGAGAGCGGTGGCGTTAACTAGGGCTACATCGATACCTCGATTCGCAATCGGCGTCTCCACGTCCGTCTGTCACTAAGACGGACGGCTTAACGTTTCGATCGTCCTTTGCCGCCACCATCACCAGAGGAATTGGCGTTGGTGACAGTTATCGTTACCCAGCTCGACCACGCCGAAGCGCTGCTGCTGTTGAACGCACGGATCCGGTAGCGAAACGTATTCGTACCAGAATTGTCGATGTAGCTAGTCGCATTACTTGTTGGTGTGGCAATGATCGCCGTGCCGTTCCACGAATTGCGTGTTTTGTGCCGCGTTTCTCGTTGTATTTCGTATCCTTGAATTTGCGCGACGCTTTGCCAGCTGATGGTGGCACTGCCGTTGGCATTGTCCGACGCGCTTAGCGCGGACGGTGTCGCCGGTGGGGGAACTGTACTGCGCACAACCAGAGCAACTGTTGCAGTTGCCGAAGCACCGTCGCCGTTGACGATGGCGTAGTCGACAACATCAGACCTTGTATAACTCGGATCGGCCGTATAGACGAGCGTGCTCCCATTTTGGATCGTCACGGTGCCGTGCGCCGCGGGCGTGGTTGAAACAATCGTCAATGACGGGCTATCTACGTCGTTGTCGTTTGCTAGCACATTCAACGTCGTTGATACCCCGGCGTCGACGGTATAGCTATCGTTAACAGCGTTTGGCGCATCGTTAATCGCATTGATGGTGACAACTAAAGTTGCGCTTGCGGTACCGCCTTGCCCATCGCTGATCACGTACGTCAGACTATCGCTACCATACGTGTTCGTGTCTGGCGTATAGGTTATCGAGACCCCATCAGTGCTTGCGCTACCGCCTCCTGGCTGGCTTAGCGAGACGATCGATAAAGTACCGCCGTCATCGTCTCTATCATTGTCCAGCACTGCGGCAGTGAGTAGTCCGTCTTCATCGACAACGGCATGATCGTCAACGGCGATGGGCGCCAAATTAGAATTGTCTGCCGCCGCAATGACGCCGTTGATAAAGTACTGACCTTGCGAGCCGTAATCGTCGTAAGCGACCGTTGGATTACCAGTACCCACCGCGCTTATTGCGATGTAGTAAACGCCGTCCGGAACGCTCACTTGCAGAGCGGAAAAAGTATCTGTTGCCGGGTTATTGGTCGCGATCGGAACGCCGTTAGCGTTATACAGCGTCGCTAAAATATCCAGGTTCGCACCGCGCGAACTATCATTGCGGTAGGCGATCCACGCAGGCGCAAAATCCAGATCAATTAAGCCGCCAGCAGTGCTAAATGAAAATACGTCGACGTCACCAAGATCTTCAATGACACCTTTGTTGCCCGGCGCGGTGTTGAAGGGATCGACCTCAGGATCCGATCCGTAGACGATGCCGTCAGCCGCGATTTGGAGCGGCGTCGCGGTACTGAAAAAATCGCTGTGATCATCGTCTCGTAAGGAAAGCTTAGCGGCAATAATTGCGACGTCGTTCTGTGAATTGTTCGCGTTGGCGTAGTCGCCACGACTCCATTGAGTCACTTGTGCACCATAAGAGTTGCCCATGATCGGTGCCCAATCTACGAGTCCCGCACCATGTCCACCGTAGTAGGTGACGCCGGTTGTCGTGCCGTCGTGTGAGAGGCCTAGGTTGTGTCCGAGCTCGTGGCTCGATGCTTCTGCGACGTAACGAGGCTGCCCGCCGCCGAGATTATTGTAGTACACCAGCGCTGACTGGTAATAAGTGTAATTGGACTGACCAAACACATTCACGTAAGCGACGCCGCCGCCACTCGCGTAAGGCATTGCTACTCCGTTGGCGTCGCTGTTAGGCGTGATCAGAATTCGACCGACCTTAGGGCCCGTGCCAAAATAACTTGACGAATAGTCTAAACGAGATCAGGCTCTCGGGTCATGAAAACC
>JAQCEL010000232.1 GCA_027618655.1 Pseudomonadota bacterium
CCTCTGGGCATAACTGGATTGCGCGTCTCGGCGCTGTGCTTCGGGACGATGACCTTCGGTGGTGAAGGGTTCTACAAAGTGATTGGTAGTACCGCACAGGCGGAGGCCGATCGCTTGGTGGGCATATGCCTCGATGAGGGGATCAACTTCTTCGACACCGCAGACACCTACTCTGGAGGGCACTCGGAACAGATCCTTGGCAAGGCACTCGGCGCGCGTCGGCAAGATGTGGTGGTCGCCACCAAAGTCCGCGGGCGGGTCGGACCAGGTCCGAACGCGGTCGGTTTGTCGCGCGGCCATATTATGGACGGGGTCGATGCCAGTTTGAAGCGGCTTGGTACCGACTATATCGATCTGTATCAAATCCACGGCTTCGACGCGCTGTCGCCATGGGACGAAACCTTGCGCGCGCTCGATGATTTGGTGCGCGCCGGCAAGGTTCGTTACATCGGTGCGTCGAATCTGGCAGCGTGGCAGTTGATGAAAGCGCTCGGTATCAGCGAAAAGGATCGCCTGGCGCGATTCGAGACCATTCAATCGTACTATTCGATTGCCGGTCGCGATTTGGAGCGCGAGCTGTGCCCTTTGATGGTATCTGAACAAGTCGGCTTGCTCGTCTGGAGTCCGCTAGGGAGGGTTTCTCAGTGGCAAGTTTGCTCGCGACCAACAAGGACCCGGTGAGGCCCGCCGGGCGAATTTCAATTTTCCACCAGTCGACGAGATGCGGGGCTATGTCGTCCTCGACGCATTGGCTGAGGTAGCCCAAGAGCACAAGGTGTCGGTCGCACGGGTTGCTCTCGCTTGGCTGCTACAACAGCGCGTTAACACCAGCGTGATTATCGGCGCGCGCAACGAAACGGCTGCGCGACAATCTGGCCGCGCCCGAGCTGCAGCTGAACGCACCCCAGTTAGAACGTCTGGATAAGGCCAGCGCGCTGCCGGTTGAGTACCCCGGTTGGATGATCACGCTACAAGCACGCGATCGACTAGAAGCGCTTTCTCAGGAGCAACGCTTTGCTAAGTTGAATTAGGCCGCGAGTACCAAAAGAGATCATAGAGTTGATCGGAATGATTTCGCAGGCGAATGTCTGCTGGGGCTCACCACGGATTGTCGACGAGCTTCGTAAGCTCGGCATTGACGTCGCTGAATCTACCGTCAGATCGCCGCCTATTCATAAGGGATTTTGTGTGAGGCCACGCTTGGTGACATGGTAATTCTCGCCATTATCCATAAGCGTCGGGATCTCGTTCCCGACGATACCGCTACATAAATCGGACCTGAGTTCGCTCGCTCGTGCAGATTGAAGGAGCGATATCAATGATTACAATGGCATCATTGATGTCATTTAACGGAAGCAACCATGGCAAGCATTACGATTCGCAATCTTGACGACGAGACGAAAGAACGGCTGCGAGTCCGTGCCGCGCATCGTCGGCGATCGATGGAGGAAGAGGCGCGGAGCATCTTGCAAGAAGCGCTGAATGCGGAAACGACATTGCCGCGAAACCTCGCTAAATTGTTACACGATCGTTTTGCGGCGCTGGGCGGCGTTGATCTGGAAATCTCCGTGCGTGAACCGATGCGCGAACCGCCTAAACCAATCTCGTGATTGTTCTGGATACGAACGTTCTTTCCGAGTTGATGAGGTCGGCGCCGGATGCCACCGTCACGAATTGGGTGGCTAAACAGTCCGCGTAGTATTTAGTGGGTGTCCCGAACCGAGCGCGATAAACTGGCACTTGCACTTAATTGGATAACCCTATGACGAGGTCGCTATGCAATTTGGCATCATGTTCGATACTCATATCGATAAATGGGAATTAATTCGCTATGCGGATGAGCTCGGCTATGACACAGCCTGGGTGCCGGATTCGCAGATGATATGGTCCGATTGCTACGCGACGATGGCATTGGCTGCGGTTAATACGCAACGGATCCGCATCGGTACTGGCGTTGCAATCGCGGGCACGCGCATCGCGCCGGTTACTGCGCATTCGATTGCGAGTATCAATCAGCTTGCCCCGGGTCGTATCTTTCTCGGTATTGGCACTGGCCACACCGCGATGCGTGTGATGGGCCAGGATCCAATGGGGGTTAAAGATTTTCGCGAGTATTTGCGCGTGGTCCGCGCGTTACTGGAAGGCAAGGAAGTGGATTACACCTACCAAGGCAAAACGCGCGAGGTTGCCTTCCTGCATCGTGATCGGCATTTCATTAATCTTGATAATCCGATCCCGATATACGTCGCCGCCAATGGGCCATTAGTGCTGCAGGCAACGGGCGCGTATGGTGACGGTTGGATGACGATTTCAGTCAACCCGGATGAGTTAAAGGCTGCGCGAGTCCAGATTGATAAAGGTGCGGCCAAATCCGGCCGGACTCTTCAGGCCAATTTTCACAAAGCCGTGGTAACTTCAGCGTGTGTGCTGCGTGCAGGTGACAAGCTCACTGACGACCGAGTCATCGACGAAACCGGATCCATGGTGACTTGTGTCTTGCATTTCGCGTGGGAGGTGTGGAAACAGCACGGCGAGAAAGACGAACTCATTCCGCCATTTTTCGTCGACAAGTGGGAACAGTATTGTCGCCGCGTCGAGAATTATAGTCTTCCGGAAGCAGCCCGTTTCCGCCAGATCCACGATGGCCACTGTACGTTCTTGCAGCCAGAAGAACGGGATTTCGTGACACCCGAAGCGATCGAGAATACTTGTATCGTTGGTAGCCCGAACGAAATTACCGCGCGCGTCCAGGATCTAGCGGATGCCGGGATCGACGAAGTCGTATTCCTACCTCCGGCCGACTATCAACGTAAGGTCTTTCGGGATCTCGCCGAGTCGGTGATACCGGCGTTTCGCTAGGGACGGCACAAGGATGTACTGCCAAATCAATTCCAGAAAAAAAGTCATCCGGAGTTGAAATCATACAAACGCCACTGATCCCCAACAGATATCATCGGTTATGCGGTCTGGTGATATTACCGATTCAAATTGAGTCGTCGGGATACTGACGTTCTATTGGCAGAACAAGGTTTCGTCGTCAGCGATAAATCGATCCGCTTGTGATGAATCAAATTCGGCTTCAAGTGGGCGAGGAGGCTAATGAAAAGGCATGAGGGTTATGCTGATACGCCCCATATTGATGAGGTGTTCGTCAAGATCCGTGGCGTTCAACACTGATCTATAAGCTAACGTCTAGTTTGCGAAATCCGGGCGCTGCGCCTTGACCGGCGAGCGCTTAGCGTTAAGACTTACCGTGTGCAATTCGCATCACCTTATTCGCCCGTTAAATCGCAACCGCCGATGGTTGCGCGGAGATCTCACTAAATGAGTACAACAGCGCCCACCCCAACACATCAAACCATACCAAACCCCAACGTCGATTTTGATGCCATCGTGATTGGTGCAGGATTCGGCGGGCTGCGGATGCTGCACGAATTGCGTCAATTGGGCGTTTCTACTCGCGTCATCGAGGCCGGGACGAATGTCGGCGGTACCTGGTATTGGAATCGTTATCCGGGTGCACGAACCGATAGCGAAAGTTGGGTATACGCGTTTTCGTTTTCGAAGGAGCTGCAAGACGACTGGAACTGGTCTGAGAAATATCCGTCCTGGAGTGAGGCGCTCGCCTATCTACAACACGTCGCTGATCGCTTTGATATGCGCAAAGATATTCAATTCGAAACGCGCGTGATCGCTGCAAACTACGACGAAGTCGCGAAGGTCTGGCGGGTCACTACCGACGACGGCGAGACGCAATCCTGTCGCTACCTGATCTCCGCCACTGGACCGCTGTCGACACCTTACAAACCGGATTTTGCCGGCATCGATACGTTCAAAGGTGATTGGTATCTCACGGGTCGCTGGCCGAAAGAAGAAGTGGATTTCACCGGCAAGCGCGTGTCTATCATCGGTACCGGCGCCACTGCAGTGCAAGTCATTCCGCTCGTCGCCCAAACTGCAGCGCATCTCACGGTATTCCAGCGGACGCCAAATTACGTTATGCCTGCGCGCAACGCGCCGATGACGGAATTCGAATTGAAATCGATTCGCGCAAATTACGATCGGATCTGGGAATTGGCACGTGAGCACGTGTTCGGTTTCGCGTTGGAGCCGGCGGGTCGCAATGGCGCGGACGTGTCCCCTGAAGAGGCACAACGTATTCTCGAAAGGCATTGGGAGATCGGCGGTTTCCGTTTCTTGTTCGAGACGTTCGACGACATCCTTATTAATGAAGATACGAATAAGCTGGTCGCGAATTTTATTCGCAACAAGATTCGATCAATCGTGAAGGATCCCAAGACCGCAGAATTGTTGTGTCCGACGTGCCATCCAGTGGCCGGTCGGCGTCCACCACTCGGACATTTCTATTATGAAACGTTCAATCGCGATAACGTCTCGCTGGTCGATGTGAAAGACGATCCAATCACCGAGATCACTGAACGCGGAATTCGCACTGCAAGCGAAGAATACGCAGCCGATGTGATCATCTTCGCTACCGGATTCGACGCAGTAACGGGCACGCTAAACGCGATGAACGTTCGCGGGCGCGGCGGCGCGGCACTCGAACAGAAGTGGGAAGGGGGCCCGCAAACCTATCTCGGGATCACGGTGGATGAGTTCCCAAACCTGTTTATGGTCGGCGGGCCGCAAAGTCCATTTGCGAATATTCCAGTGGTGATCGACGGTTGTGTTGATTGGATCGGACGCGCTATTCGCCACTTGCGCGACAACGAACTGACCACCATGGAAGCGAACGCTGATGCTGTCGCAAAGTGGGGCGTGCATATGAACGACTTAGTGAATGCCACCCTAATGCACCAGGCGAAACGATCGTGGTTCATGGGCGACAACATACCCGGCAAAGCGCATGCCGTGCTGTTCTATTTCGGTGGCGCCGGCAATTACCGAAAGGAATGTCTGGGCGCCGCAGAACGCGACTTCGAGGGTTTCACTGTCGGCTGACAACGTGAATTCGACAATCTAATCAAAGGGGACAATCAAAGGGGACAGATTTATTTGGACAGGAAGTTGACGTCGCAAATAGATCAGTCCCCTTTGGCTACGCTTCAATTTGTCGTTACCGCGTTCGGATTTTCACGCTTCGGGTGCTTGGTACCCTTCCCGCCAAAATTTTTCTTGTGGCTTGAACGCGCCGAGTTGGATCGCAACGCCGCGGAAATTCCAGAAAGTGAACTCGCGGACTACTTTACGTTCGCGGTACAAGTGGAATGTCATGCCTCGCGTATGGGTCGTCTTGCCCTTGGCGGGGAGTTCAAGAAAATCCATGTTGTGGGTCGCTTTCCACACCCAGTTCATCACACCCCATTCGTCATAATCGAGGTCAATCCCGGCGAGCGCGCCGCCGCTCCAGGTCTGCCACAGTTCGGGACTGTAGTTTTCCGGCATCGGGTCGCGTTTGATCCCTTTGCGATCGCCCGCGAGGCCGCCGTCGTAGCGGATCACATCGAATTGATGCACACCCGCCGGCGAGTCGGGTCCGTTGTTCGCGAACGGCAGGAACGCGCGGTACAAATCGTCTTTGTTGTCGATCGTCTGAAACAAGGTGACGTCTTCGAACACGAAATCATCCGCATAGTAATGCACGATCGCCTCGGCGCCGCCGTTAAAAAACGTATCGATCCAGTCTTCCCCAGTGCTCAGGTTCATGCGTCCCGCACCTTTGAAACCTTTCACGGGTTCGCCTGCAATAGTGCCGTTGATCCCGACACTGGCCGTAACTGCGGCGCCCCCGAGGTAGGCGAGAAAGCGACGTCGTTGCGCAGTCGCCGGTGAGGTTTGATCAAAATATCCGAGATGCATACTTAACCCTCCTTCGGGCTTTGCAGGTAGCTGCTGAGCAGCGTGTGTACGGTGTTCACGATTTGGTCGCGCGAGCTGCCAGAAAATTTCATTTGTACGATCATGTGGGCTAGCGTGACGATCACGCGCGCCGCATCGTCTATTTCGATATCGTGCCGGACCGACGATTGCGCGATGCCGCGTTCGAGAATTTTCCGGATCCCGCTCCTCGCGCCACTATAGAACTCTAGGTAAGACGGCCATAAGCCGTCACGGATCGAGACGCTCC
>JAQCEL010000233.1 GCA_027618655.1 Pseudomonadota bacterium
CCCCGAGATTAGCGAGGTGGATTTCTTTTCCGCCCTGGATTCGTCGGGTAACCTCGCAATCACCCCGTTCAATCGCGTAATAGAAGTCGCCAGGATCTCCTTGATTAATAATCACTTCATCCGCTCGGACCGTTATGCGTTCCATGCGACCGAAAATCTTTTGGATGTTAACAGCCGGCAGCTGGGCGAATAATTCAGACTGCAGCAGTTTGATCATCCAATTCGAGGACTTATCGGTGGCGATTTCACTTACTTCCGCGTGTCGTGCTGCGCTCTGGAGACCGTCATTTTCGATTTGCAAGTCGAGTGCTTCGCGCGGAATGCGTAATATTACGCAGTTCGAGACAGCGCGGACGGTGTGGAGCTTGCGCCCGGGCCGATCTAGTGCGCGTCGTGCGGCTTTGCTGCCGGCGCGCACACGGCTGACGATTTTGCCATTCCAATGGAATTTGACAGTTCCATCAACGAGGTAGTGGATGTGATTGTCTTGGTGGCCCTGAATGTAGACAGCTTGGCCGTCCAATACCGTCTGAAATTTGCTGGCGGCGAGCACTACGGCCTGGTTTTCGGGCGACATACCGTCGAGCGGTACGAGTTGCCGCGCCACGGCCTCACGATCTAAATTCCTTTTCATGCGCGAAAGCTGTCACATTAATGCGTGAATAGCGTTGGGGTATTAAAAGGCTCATAGCTTTACGTTCCTGCCTTCTTGCCCGTCGAGGCCGAACTATAGTGCTCCCATCCGGTTCGAACAAGTGCAAATAGATTTTGAACAAAAGCGTTTCTTCCTGCGCGACATTGGGTTTAGTCGGCCAAAGATGTGCTGCGTTTCGGCGTGAGTTGTCGGCTCAGTGGAAATCCCGCGACTCAACACTCAGGCGACCCAGTAAGGACGAGTGGTCAAATAACCGCTTGGCGATAACGTGCACAACTTCGCCCTGACGTTGCACTTCCCCTACGACGCCTAGCAAATGCGCCCCGAGGACTTCGCGGCGTTGCGATTCCACGAGAGTGGACCAGATAATCAGGTTAATCACGCCGGTTTCGTCTTCAAGCGTGATGAAGACAACCCCTGTTGCCGTGCCTGGACGTTGTCGAGAGACAACCAAACCGGCAGTATTTATCTGGGTTCCGTGAGCGCAATGGTTGATTTCAGTCGCCGTCACGTAAGATTTACGGTCGAATCCCGGACGTAGCAATGCCAATGGATGACGACCCAATGTTAATCCTGTACTCGCGTAATCGGCGACGATATTCTCACCTTCACGAGGTGGACGGAGCATGGGCTGGCCCTCGGCGATTGTCGCCTCGCCTAGCACTGGCAATACGGGTTCGACCCCTAGGGCAGCCCAACTCGCTTGATGTCTGTTGCCCGACAGTCCAGCCAAGGCATTAGCCCTCGACAGGGCATTCAGATCACCGCGGTCAAGCTCACAACGTCGTGCCATATCCGTCACATGCGCAAATGCTCGTGCGTTTCGCGCCGCCACCAAGCGCTCGGCCGCGGCTTGCTGCAAGCCTTTAATCAAGCGCAACCCCAAACGCAATACCGGTCGGTTTCGCTCTACATTCGATCGCTCGAGTGTACATTCCCAATGACTCCGTAGAACATCGACCGGGCGGACCTCGACTCCTGCGCGCCGGGCATCTTGCACTAACTGAGAAGGGGCATAAAAACCCATGGGTTGGCTATTCAATAGAGCAGCCGTGAATGCCGCCGGGTGATGGCATTTAAGCCACGCAGAAATATAGGCCAACAAAGCAAAGCTCGCCGCGTGCGATTCAGGAAATCCATACTCACCGAAGCCTTGGATCTGATTAAAAATCCGCTCAGCAAAATCTTGCGCATAACCCCGTGCTAGCATGCCTTCGATGAGCTTTTCGCGGAATTCATTAATCCCGCCGTTACGCTTCCAAGTTGCCATCGAGCGACGCAGTTGATCCGCCTCACCCGGGGTAAATCCGGCGGCGACCATGGCAATTTTTATGACTTGCTCCTGAAACAAAGGCACGCCTAAGGTTCTTTCAAGAACCCCACGAACTTCCTCACTCGGATAATCCACCTCCTCTTCTTTATTTCGACGTCTTAGATAAGGGTGGACCATTTCGCCTTGAATAGGGCCTGGTCGAATGATCGCAACTTCGATCACTAAATCGTAGTAACAAGTGGGCCGCAAACGCGGCAGCATCGCCATCTGAGCACGGGATTCGATCTGAAATACACCCACCGTATCGGCACGTTGAATCATGGCGTAGGTCGCCTCATCTTCCGGCGGCACACTGTCGAGCCGGATCTGTTCGCCACTAAATTCTTCGATAAGTCCGAAAGCACGGCGAATCGCACTGAGCATACCGAGACTAAGACAATCGACTTTAAGCAGCCCCAGTGCATGTAAATCGTCCTTATCCCACTCAATAACCGTGCGCTCAGGCATCGCGGCGTTTTCAATGGGTACGAGTTCGTAGAGCGGTTGATCAGAAATAACAAAACCGCCGACGTGTTGGGATAAATGCCGCGGAAAGCCGATTAGAGTGGCGACCAACGTGACGAGCCGCACAATAGTCGGATGAGCCGGATCGAAGCCGACCTCGGTTAAGCGCTCCGGAATATTTTGTTTCCCGTCCCACCAAAAAACATTCTTAGCCAAACGATCGACTTGCTCAAGACTCATGCCGAGGGCCTTGCCGACGTCACGCACGGCGCTACGCGCTTTGTAAGTTATCACTGTCGCGGCCAGCGCGGCACGTTCTCTGCCATATTTCTGATACACGTATTGGATCACTTCTTCACGTCGATCGTGTTCGAAATCGACGTCTATATCCGGTGGCTCATTGCGTTCTTTCGATAGAAAACGCTCAAATAGCATTTCCATTCGCGAAGGATCGACAGCGGTAATTCCTAGGCAATAACAGACTGCTGAATTAGCAGCCGATCCCCGACCTTGGCATAAGATGCCGCGTGAGCGCGCGAACTTAACGATGTCATGTACGGTTAAAAAAAATGCTTCGTAAGCTAATTCAGCAATCAGTGCCAGCTCATGTTCGACTAGCTGAATGACCTTCGGTGGAATTCCATCAGGCCAACGTTCCTGCATTCCAATAGTCGTTAATGAACGTAAATACTCGCTGGCGGTCTGCCGCTGGGGCACGAGTTCTCGAGGATATTCGTAAGACAATTCATCTAACGAGAAGCGGCAACATCGTGCGATTTGAGTGCTTTCGTGGAGTTGTGCCGGGGTGTAGAACTTTGCGAGGCGCGCACGTGGTCGTAAATAGCGCTCATGATTCGGGCACAAATCGCCCGCCGCAGCTTGTAAGGTGACGCCTAATCGAATGGCTGTGAGTGTATCGGCAATCGCGAAGCGCCCGTGGTGATGCATATGGACATCACCACAGGCAACAAGTGGTAATTGGAAAGTCGTTGCCAGCACTTCCAGACGCCGCGCGTGTGCTTTATCACTGCCACTATAAAATTGTTCAACAGCAATCCAAACTCGCCGAGGAAAAGTTTCACTGAGCCAACGCGCTGCCGCGTGATCGGCTAACTGCTCGCCGACGAGCCACACAACTAAAGTGCATTTTAAGTATGATTCGAGATCTGCCCTTGTCAGTCGGTAATAGCCTTTCTCACAGCGACGGCGAGCAATGGTAATTAATCGAGAGATCTCAATATAGGCAACGATATCTGGCGCCAACAGTACTAAACGCGGACCATCTTCGAGTTTAATTTCCGTCCCAATAATCAGATGCATCCCGACTCGCTTGGCTGCAACATGGGCTCGCACGACGCCTGCTAGCGAGCATTCATCCGTGATCGCTAATGCTTCGTAACCTAGGCGATGCGCTTGTTCGACAAGTTCTTCCGGATGCGAGGCACCACGTAGGAAACTGAAATTGCTTATGCAATGCAGTTCTGCGTAACACGGATCTTCAGGATCAGACTGGTGGGTGGGCATTTCATTAATACTGTACGTTTAAACAGTATTGTGCGTTGTCCTCATCATCGAAATCAAGCTCAAAATGGGGCGGGCAACTTGTAACGATCGTGGCTACAATTACGCGACATCGAGGCCCCGTGTGGGTAAAGAGTCACTATCCAATGAAAGGACAAACTCATCATGAAGCTAGGAACCAGCCAAGCCCTGCTCATCGCCGGCATCATTTCACTATTTTGCTCTAGTGGCGCCAGCGCCGCCGGAGGCATCCAAATTGGCCTACTCACTTGCACCATCGTGCCAGGGTCGCGGGTGAACCTACTCATTCGCTCGACTGCAGATGTCGAGTGCGTATACGAAAACAACGGCGTCACGGAGGAATACCACGGCGAAACCGGCATCGCGCTAGGCCTCGATCTGAGTATTCGCGCAAATGAAAAAATGGCTTTCACGGTAATCGCGGCCACTGACGATATCGGACCTGGATCAAAAGCACTGGGTGGGAAATACGTGGGTGGTCAGGTTTCGGCGGCTGCCGGGCTCGGTATCGGCGCGAAAGCACTCATTGGCGGCGGCGCGAAAAATATCGGCTTGCAGCCGCTAGCACTCGAGACGAGTACTGGGATTGGCGTTGCCGGCGGCCTCGGGTTTCTCTATATCGAAGCAAAATAACAGTCCCAACACCTGTTCAGTGATTCGAGTACGTATCGTGCTCGAATCACTGCGAATATCGCGAAAAGCAGACTACTGGCGCTTAAAGACCTGGCGCCAGCCTCCGATACCCTGGCGAGACCATCACCGTAAGGTTCAAGCTATGGCAAGCGACCAGCGCATCTGTCTGTCACTCAAATATTCCCTGTGCGCGATTACAGCTATTTGGTCCATTTACCTGACGCCGCTCCAAGCCGCCGAGCACACGGTCACAGACAACGTCCGTGATTTCGCTCTAGCGCGTTATCGCGACGGCCAACGCCTCATTGAAGGGCCGCGTGAACCTGCCCCAGCGACTATCCCTGCGGGTCTTAGCTGTATCGAATTATACGAACGTCGCCTCGAACTGATCCGCCAGAGCGACGACTACAAACCGAGTTACTGGGACGACCCACGTATCCAGGCCGCCGCGTTTATCGGCACCATCTGGACGCCGGCTTTTTACTTTCTCGGTTACAGTGCAATCACCGCGCACCTCGACGAGTTGCACACCACGGACTCGCGACCAAACTTGAACGCGATACGGCGGGCGTCGGCGACCCAACGCTGCTTCGAAAAATAGCCTCATTGAAGGACGTGGTATCGTCGTTAGTCCGACACCAAACACGCTATGCGGAGAGGCGTTTCAGCGCTGCGTCAACGCGAAAATAAAAGATCGCCCAGATACTCTGGCATCGAAAAACTCGGTATCATTGCGCTCCCATTCCTAACCCGGCACCGGCGCCCAATTAGATAACATTATGTTCGAAGCACTATCCGCTCTCCCGTCCGATCCGATCCTCGGTCTAATGGCCTCCTACCGCGAAGATCCGAACACGCAAAAAGTCGATCTCGGCGTGGGTGTCTACCGCGACAACGACGGCAATACGCCGATCCTAAAGTGTGTGCTAACGGCACAGCAACGGCATACGCAATCGGAGCAAACAAAAAGTTATATCGGCCCCCCAGGGGAAGCCGATTTCAACACCGCCGTGCAAGGACTGCTGTTCGGCAAAGCGCACGCAGCATTGCGTGACGGCCGGGTTACCTCGGCTCAAACACCGGGTGGTTGCGGCGCGCTGCGAGTGGCTGCCGAACTCGTTAATCGAGCGCGACCGGGGGCTCGAATTTGGGTAAGCGATCCAACTTGGGCAAACCATGTGCCCCTACTCGCCGACGCGGGACTTAAGGTGGAGACCTACCCGTATTTTGATAGAACCTCGAGTGGTCTGCGCTTTGACGACATGATGAGCAAGCTCCAATCAATTGACGCTGGCGACCTCGTCTTACTACACGGTTGTTGCCACAATCCGTGCGGTGTCGATCTCAACGCGCAACAATGGGCGGCAGTTGCGAAAACTACCGTCGAGCGCGGATTTACGCCCTTTATCGATATCGCCTACCAAGGCTTGAGTAACGGCATAGACGAGGATGCGACCGGGGTT
>JAQCEL010000234.1 GCA_027618655.1 Pseudomonadota bacterium
TGGAACGATGCTTTTCGAACCGAGCTGCTCTTTGGTTAATTATTGCTCAAGTATGATTTTGCCCTGTGTTCCTGAGTGCTTGCTGCTAGGCGCGTTTCGCTGGCAATAGCGGGCTTGTTGCCAAGAAACGCGACGCCGCAGCGGCCACAGAGGAGCAGCCGAATGTATAGATAATTTCGACCAGTGTCCTTAATGCCGCCGAATGACTGGAGAACCGCTGATGCGAAAATTCATTGATGACGATTTTGTAAATCTTCGCCGCGCGCCGGATAGCAGTTCCGAAGTCCGCGTACAACTCGCGTTCGGTGACGAGGTTGAGCTGCTAGAAACCCAAGGCGAGTGGCAGCGAATGCGCGCGCTAAGCCTTTTCGATGGCCAAGCCAGCGGCTGGGCGAACAATAGCCCGAAACTCAAGTTCCGTGATTCTGGAATTGTGAAATTTTCGACGGTCGATGTGCAGCAAGGCGACGGCATGATCCTTGAGACGCCGTCCGGCAAAATTGTTCTCATTGACGGCGGTGACAACAAACTCTTTGCGCGCCATCTAGCGGCGCGATTCCTGCATCGCGGTGCCAGTGTAGGGGATCCTTTATCGGTCGAGGCAATTATCACCACGCACGGCGATGCTGATCATTTCGACGGACTCAATGATATAAAACGGTCGGAAACGGAAAGCGGTATCGCGGAAAGAAAGCGGGTTTTTCTCCACCCCAAGCGAATTTATCACAATGGCTTGGTTAAATTTCCGTCAACCAAATCTGGTGGTGGACAGCGTAGTGACCTCGAGATGTTTGGTCCGACAGAAGAAAAAGACGGTACGCCATACGCAGTTGATCTTCACGACGATCCAAGCGCACTTCCAGATGAGAGATTGAACCGGCCGTTCGAAAGTTGGGCAAATACCATTCAACACTGGCGCACCAGGGGTGCGATTGATGTGAAACGGATCGCGTTCGGTGATGACGAGAGCAATCTATTCGATTTTCTGCATGCAGAAGGTTTGAGCGTGGAGTTGCAAGGTCCTTTCCCGGAGACAGTGAACGGGAAAACCGGTTTTCGTTTTTTTCGCGCGCCGTCGAAGTCCGCTGAAATGCACCTAAAAAGCGAGGAAGGTTCTTTTTCTGCATCACACACGATTAACGGGCATTCGATCGCAATGCGGCTGACTTTTGGCGCCGTGCGTTTCAACCTGACTGGTGATATCAATCGACCCGCGATGCAACTCGCGCTGGCGAATCTCGATCCGAAAAATCTAGAGGCGGAAATCGTAAAAGCACCGCATCACGGATCGGGCGATTTCGATTTTAAGGCGTTGAAGGCAACGCGGCCGGTTGCGGCAATCATCTCCTCTGGCGATGAAAGCGCTGTGAAGGAGCACATCCATCCGCGCGCGACGTTAATGGCGGCGCTCGGAAAAGTGATGCGCGGTAATACCGGACTGATTTTTAGCACCGAGCTCGCGGCGTTTTTTACGAAGCGCGACTATGCCCATGAGCGGGAAGTACTGAAAAAATATTTCAAAGATCGCGAAACCGATCAATTCACTGGCGCCGAGATCGCAAAGCTTTTTACCGGCAGGCTTGATGCGGGTGATCCAGAGCCGGACTTCTTCGCCTTCGAGCGCACGAATTTTGGCATCATCCATGTCCGCACGGATGGCGAACGGGTTCTGATATTCACGCATAGCGGCCGGCGTGGCGTAAACGAAGCCTACGTGTTTACGGTGAAGAAGGATGCGGCTGGACGTCGCCGCATTCGTTTTAGAGATCAGGCGACGACACGCTAGGGCATTGCGGGGACAGTATCTGAGGGATCCCCACAGATCTACAGCAGTTCGCCATGTTGTTCAATGAGATGCCGGATGGCGTCGAAGGCTAGGCGCCACTGCGCGATTTCGATAAAGGGATCCGAACGGATCCAGACACGGCGGCCGAGATAAACCGTCGATAAAGCAGCCCGGGTTTTGACTGTAGTGGCCTGATAGCGACGATGGGTGTCGGTCGCGATAGTGCGTAAGCCGATGATCCAAGCGATAAGCATTGCGAGCAAGGCGATGAGCAACAAGGTTTCGATGCGTTCGATGTTTTTGCTGCGCGATAAACGATAACCATAGCCGAATTGTTCGCTTTTAATATCACGAAAGCTTTCTTCAATGTGCATGCGAGTGGTGTAAGCCCGCACGACGCGTTTGCAGGCGGCCGCAGTGTTTGTCGGTAACGACGTAGCGAGTAACCACGGTTCGCGTTGTGCGCGAGCTTGTTGGTTGGAATAGTGTCCCGCAGCGTGTTTTTTGTAACAGTTCACATCGTGACGATAGCGACGTTTTTGTTTCACGATGACGAAGCGACACGCGTGTGGCTCTGCTCGAGAGAGTCGGCTTTTGGTCAGGGCTTTTGCTCGGGTTGTGGCGGTTGGAAACAACGAACGCGCCTGCACCCAATCGTCTTGCTCAGCCGCCGCCAGCATCACCCGCCTGCGGATGAGACAGAGATAATCCCACCCCAAGGCATCGACGGCGCGTAACCGCGGATTGTGGAACCCCGCGTCGGTGATAATGATGGGGCAGCAATCATCCCCTAAGCTGGACGCCAGCTGGTGTCGGAACCCGCGCTCGACTGCTGGTTTCATGAACCGCTCACGCGGATGCACTTCCTCCTACACGGTTATCGCGCGACCTGAAACCGCTACCGAGGCACGCAACAAATAGCGCGTCTTGGCGCCGTCGAGATCCGACTAATCAACACTGATCAACGGCCGCGTGATCCCAATCAATAACCGCTGAGTCACGGCGCTATAAATCCCCAGGCGTTCACTTTGCAAATGACGATTCGACAACAAACGTTCCGCGCGTTTGATCCGATGTTTCTCATACGCTGGGCCGTTGATCCCCCGGCCCAGCGCCATCACCGACAGGCTCGACCCATCGAGGGCACTGGTGATCGCCGCAACCAATAACGAGCGCCGATACTCGTGCGTTCCCGGCGTTACTTCAGTTATCAATCGCTCTACAAGCGATCCGGCACGCATGGCGTTCTCCCTATGATCATCTCGTCTCGCAACTCAACAGATCATTGAACGGCGTGCATGTTCCCTAAATATTGATATCTTTTTATTCTAACAGCAGTTTTTATGGGGATTCCTCAGATGCTGTCCCCACAATGCCCTTTTCCCGCCGCGCTTAGCCTGGCACGATTAAGCGTTCAGCGAGGTCGTCAATTGCGGCCTCTAAGGCATCCTGGCCGAAGACGAATGCCGCCATGATGACTTGATCAATGCCAGCGTCTTCATAACGCCGCAAGGTATCGCGGTCGCACGGATTCGCATACGGGCACAGTGCAATTTTGACATCTTTAACATCGCGTCCCTCGCGGTCACATTGTGCCTTTAACAACGCCATTTTTGCGGGCACGCCTCCAGGCATGACATCTACGCCGAACCAATGTCCGAAACGCGCGACGCGGCGCAATGCGAATTCGCTCTCCCCGCCAAAGTAAAAAGGCGGGTGCGGCTTTTGGATCGGTTTGGGATATTGGTAGGCCGGCGGTAGCTTGACGAATTCGCCGTCATAACTCGATTCGTGGGTTCCCCATAACGATTGCATCATACGAATGTAATCATCCGTACGCGCACCACGCCGTTCGAAAGGCATGCCGAGCGCGGCAAATTCATCGCCCATCCAGCCGACACCAATGCCGAAATCGAGACGCCCGCCCGACAGCACATCAACGTCTGCAGCTTGTTTTGCAGTTAACGCCGCATTGCGTTGTGGCAGCACGATCACTCCCGTACCAAGACGTAGCTTGGTCGTGTGCGCTGCGAGAAACGACAGCAACGTGAACGGCTCGAGGCCTTGGGTAGTGGGTTCGACGGGAAACGATCCATCCGGTGTATATGGATAAGCGGACTTGATCACTTTTGGCACCAGGATGTGATCGGGCGCCCACACTGAATGGAAACCGCGTTCTTCGAGTCCGCGCCCCATCCGCGCGACATATTCCGGCGACGTCATGTCACCACCAAATTGCGTCATTACTCCAATTTTCATATTTCTTTCTCCTATGGGATCAGGCGACAGTTTACTGAATTCCTATGTGCGACAAGCAGTCCAATCCGCCGAAATTACTTAACTACACGGTCTTCCAAAACCTAGAGGGAAAAAAATCGAATCAGTCATGAATGGCACTAAGTTAAGGGATTTAGCATGAATAAAATAGTGCTTGTTGGGATCAAAAATGGATTCATTGGAGATGCAAAATAACTCCTACTATCTCCCCGGATTTCACCTCCCAACCTTGCGTCGTCGGCCGCGCTCAGCGAACCAATCGTTGGCCGACGAGCGCGCGCAACTAAAGCGCAACTAAATGCCTGTCCAATTGTTACGATCGACAACTAAGCTGAATCGGGCCCTGTCTGCCAGCGGCCCCAGTGCGTGACGTCCTGTCCACTTCGTCGTGTTGTTGGCCCGAAACGTCCGTGCGGATAGCCCATGGGGATCAGGCCGGCGACTTCTTTATCGGAAGGGATCCCGAGACGCTCCTTTAACTCGTTTTCAAAAAAATAATGCAAGGTGGTTAATGTCGCACCGACGCCAAGCGCTCTCGCAGCCAACAAAATGTTTTGCACTGCGGGGTATATCGAGGCGTGTAAGGTCGCAGTGACCGAACGCGGATTGTTCGCGTCCGCATAGGTCGGGAAATCTGTACCCGTACAGGCGAGTAACAATACCGGCACCTCGTCCATGTGCTCCGCCAGATGCGTCGCCGTAGCAAACATGCGTCTACGATCTTCCGGGATCGCATCCATCGAGGGGATCGAGCCGAGGCGTTCGAGCTCACGATAATATTTTAAGTATCGATCTCGGATAAATCGCTTATCGTCAGTGGCCTCGACCACCACGAAGGCCCAATTCTGAAAATTGCTGCCACTCGGCGCATGCACGCCGGCTTCGATGATCTTCTCCATCACTTCGCGTGGAATCGGATCCGGTTTCAGACGGCGCATCGAACGGGTGGAATATATCGCTTCGAATAATCCGATGTCACTCATGTAATTATTGCTCCGCAAATGCCATGTCGTAGCGTACTTGTGGCATCAATTAAATGCACTAAATCGCTCATTTGAGAAAGCGATCAAATGGACAGATTTATTTGAATCGAAAGTGAACTCCTCAAATACGTCTGTCGCCTTTGGCTCCTCAGAACTTGAACTGCATTCAAGTCTGCAGGACCGTGAAGTTGTCGTCGCCGAAAATTTCGCGGGCTGCAGCGTTGGGTGTCGACCATGCGATACCGGCATAAATATAGATCTGGTCCGTTGCAAAATACTCAACCCCAGAATTGATCTCGTCGGCCCAATCACGGCTAGACACCGACTGACCAAAATAATGCCTTTCGTCGAGGTCGTGCGTGTAGTAATAAAGCGTCAGCGCGTAAGAATCGCGCGGTGCCGTCGTAAGCTTTATGAACTGGGTTACTTGATTGCTATTGTACAAGTGGTACTCGCCCGCAATTTCGCCCTGGTAAAACGTGTCCCAGCCGCGTGCACCGAAACCCTAGAACAACGGTCGGTAATTCTCACTATCCCCGCTCGCCAAATCGTCACCCGAAAATCGCGCGTAACGGTACGTCAAAATCGTTGGCCAGGTGACGTTCGGTACGGTAAACGCAATATCAACGTACCAGGCGAGGCCATCAACATCGGCGCCGTTGCCATCGTCATCACTCCCGGATTGCCATACCACTTCGGCGTGCACTTTCATTGAGGAAAGATACGGTACTGGCACATCAAGTGCGCGCAGGTTCCACGACTTGACCCCGTCGTACTGCAAAGTGTTCCCGTCGTAGACGTCGATGAACATCACACCGTAGCGCCCAAGGCTCGTATCCGCGTTTTCAACATTCACACCGTATAAGCGCGAGCCACCGAAGTCAGAGTCACTGCGCAACCAGAACGCATCGCCACGCAACGCTTCACCGTTGTACGCGACGACGGCGGCGTTTCTCCATGAATCAAACGGACCTAGCCAAAAATTTCCCTGCTTCGCTCCGGTATCGAAATTACCGTCGCC
>JAQCEL010000235.1 GCA_027618655.1 Pseudomonadota bacterium
GGAGACACCAGCGCCGAAAGGCCCAGCACACAAAGCAGGTTAAAAATGTTACTACCGACGATATTGCCGACGGCAATGTCGCGTTCACCCCTGAATGCCGCTGTCACGGACGTGGCTAATTCTGGTAGCGAGGTGCCGATGGCGACTACGGTGAGGCCGATAACAAGCTCAGATAGGCCTAAAGCGCGAGCCAAGCTGACGGCGCCTTCGACCAACAAGTTCGATCCGCTGACTAGTAAAAACAAACCCGCGATGATCAGGGATAAATTAATGCCCCAGGCGTAAGGCTTTGGCGCAGCCTGCAAACCGAATTCTTTAATGAACTCATCATCTTTAACGGCTTGTTCCCGCCGCCCACTGGTAATCAAGAATGCTGTATAGGCGAGGATGCACGCGAATAGGATGGCTCCGTCGCTGCGATCGAGCTGGCCATCCCATGCCAGCGCAAGGGTCAGCAAGCTCGCCCCGATCATGATAGGCACATCGAGGCGGATTAATTGACGAGAAACAATTAGCGGCGCGATCAGCGCGGTCAGTCCGAGAATGAGTAATACATTCGCGATATTGCTACCGACCACGTTACCGATCGCCAAGTCACCACTGCCATTCATGGCCGCTTGCACACTAACCGCAGTTTCTGGCGTGCTGGTGCCGAATGCGACGACGGTTAAACCAATGATCAGTGGTGGGATGCCGAACTGCGCTGCGAGCTTACTGGCGCCGCGCACCAACACTTCAGCACCACCGACCAGTAGTATTAGGCCAGCGGCTAAATAGAAAAAAATGCTAATACTCATCGCAGGGCTCCGTATAAGGTTGGTGTCGCTTTTTTGTTGTCATATTCGACGATCGCTCGACAGACTCCAACAATCGCCTTCCATAAGCCACCGCATTACCGCTGGAACGCGGAATTATATTGTTCAAAAACTCTATGCAGGAGAATTTGTTTCGGCCGATTAAGTTTGTGGACTGACGTAAAAACTCTCGCCTGGACTTACCCACGGGCTGGCAGCGGCAACAGAAAGTATGGTTGCGAAGTTGGCTTTGCAGAACAGCCTGACACTCCCCGTTATCGTCGTGCTGGGTAAGATCCATTTTGGAGCTCACAAGCAATTAAGTCGGCCACCCGTTGCAGCGTTTCCCTCAACCATAGCGTTTTTTGGCGCGAAGTCCGCGTCCAGAAAATGGTGTTATCGCGGATCTACATCCACAGTAATCGTGTCTTTACGCAGCGTTGCCGAGTTCCGCAACTTACGTACCCTTAGATTGAGAAGCTCGACGACTACGGAAAACGCCATCGCAAAATAGATGTAGCCTTTCGGAATGTGAAATTCCATTGCTTCACCGACGAGCGCCATGCCGATCATGACCAGGAAGCTCAGCGCAAGCATCTTAATGGTCGGATTGTCATCGACGAAATCCCAATGGATTTCGCCGCGAATAACATGACGGCGACCGAAATGACGATCGCGGCGATCATCACCTGCACGTGCTCCGCCAAGCCGACGGCGCTGATCACCGAGTCCAGCGAAAATACGATATCGAGGATCATGATCTGTACGACAACCCACGCAAAAGTCGTTGACCCCAAGACTCCGCCAGCGTCATCGGCGTCTTCGAAAGATTGATGAATTTCCAAAGTAGCTTTGGCCATTAGGAACAGGCCAATGCGCGTAAGCATCGCGAGGCCGATTCCAATCCGCCGCGCGCGTTCTCGCTGTCGTGTCGGCAATCTGCTAACGAGGATTTAAATAAAAATAATGTTGTCGATGCCGAGGACGATCTCAAGCAGGGTAAGCGTTGCAAGCGCTACCCAGGCTTCAGGATTAACAATCCATTCCATCTTAATCGCGCCCAGTGTTCATTAAGTTGCGTAATCTAGCGGTTTCCGTTCTACGCGCGCTTCGCGTTGCCATTATTAGGAATCATCCTACAGCGATGTGCGTAGCAGTCGACACGGTGCCCAACTAAGATCCATCGTATCCCAACCGCAGTTCGCGCAAGGGGCAATGATTAGACATTAAGGAGAGCGTTCAATGAACGAACCGACCAGCATTTGGCGCAAGTTAGAAGAAGCCATGGATAGCAACAGGGCAACCGCGTACTTTTAGCTGTCTTGCCCAAACAGGATCTCAGCGCGGATCCTTTAATCCTAGGGTTAGGTCGACTGTCACCATAGCCGGATTGCTTGGTGCAACCAGGCGTTCATAGTACCGCGCGTCAACTGGTACTTACCGACAGGGAGTTGAAACGGATCTACCTACACGAAAATCCGAGATCTTGGTCCGGCGTATTTTGTCTGCTGCGACCATGATCGTCCGCGCGGTTGCATATTCCATTCAGATCGGCGCGTTTCAAGATTCAACGTTAGCTAATACTGCCGCCGCACCAACAGAAATAAAAGACCGCTCTATTGCCCCTGATTTAGATGCCGGCTATTGCGCTTAATCGCCGAGGCAGCTACCTTGCCGCGTCCTTCTCTACGGAGTTCCCTATGTCTGGTGGCTTGTTGCGCTCTAGCGTGATCATCGTCGTGATTTTATCGAGTGCGTGCTCGAATTTTATGGAACGTTCTACGCCTTCCGAGCCGTCCTCTAGGGAACTCACGGCAGACGGCGTTCAGCAGGAAGCCGACCGAACGCGCGAGCTGCCCGCTCGTGCCAACCGGGTCGACGGTCATGCGCGCACAAGGGTAAATCCAACGCTCAAAGTGCCAGCGACTGGGGCTGCTCAGGGCCCGGATGCCAGCTCGCCGCTACTGACGGATATTCCGGCCAGTGCCGAGAGCGTGAATCTGCTCAATGGCCGGGATCTGGCTGAGCTGATTGAAGTCAACGAGCCCGTGCGCGCGTCCTTGCGCGAATGGTTAACCTGGATGCGCCCTTTCCTGCTCGATACCTGGGAAAACTACCAGTACATGCGCTACAAGATGTGGCCGGCTTACGCCACGGCCGGGCTTCCCGAGGCGTTGCTATTCGGTATCCTGGCCAAGGAATCAGGCGGCAAGGTACATGCGGTGTCTTCCAGTGGGGCTGCTGGACCGTTGCAGTTTATGCCAGCGACCGGACAGCGCTATGGACTTGAGGTGCGTGACGGGTTCGACCTGCGCTACGACCCAGCCTCGGCTACACAAGCGAATGTTGCCTACCTGAACGATCAGTTCGCGCGTCTGAACAACGACCTCGCCCTCGTTCTCGGTGCCTATAACGGCGGCGAGGGACGCATGGGACGACTCTCGCCACAAGGTACACACCGGTTTTGGGATCGTCGTGTATTCGATCAGCTACCGGCTGAGACGCGTAGCTACGTACCGATGGTACTGGCCGCGGCTTGGTTGTTCATGCACCCTGAACAATACGGTCTACGTTTCCCAAAGATCGATGTGCGCCCGGGAGAGATCAGGCTTCGTGCCGATCTATCGCTCAACGAACTCAGTATCTGTCTTGGCCAGGTCGGCAACGACCGCGGGTGGTTCCGGACCTTGCGCAATCTGAATCCGCGCTGGGATCCAAACACGCGTTTGCCCGCCGGCACCCGCGTAGAGGTACCAGCGAGCGCTGCCAGCAGATACGCCGAGCAATGTAATGGCGCGGCAGTCGTCACCTGGCTGCATGCGATGCAGGATGCGTCCTTACCGACGCCACTGCCGGCAGCGGCCGTGCGACCGGCGCGAGTGCGCACGCACACCGTGCTGCGGGGTGAAACCTTGTCGAAGATCGCTCGCAAGCACGGATGCACCGTGAAGCTTATCGCGCAAGCGAACCGTATCGCAGCGCCGCGTTACCCGATCCGGATCGGTCAGCGACTCCAGTTATCGAGCTGCCATGCCTGAAGCGCGCGCCTGAGGGGATAGTCTATTTAACTAGTATTACTGCCTGCGCACCGCTACGTACGCCCCACCCTATCCGTAACGGCTTACAATGAGGATGTCGCTACTCGCGAGTCGCTTTCAATAAATAGTCTGCCGCCGAAATGACGCGGTCGGTAGGCGACTAAGCTTGCTTAGGTAGGATATCTATGCCGCCTCTGAATTTTGAAAATCGCGGATCATGCCATCCATGTCTGCTAGCTCGTGTACTCGGGAAATTATCAGATCGGGCGCGCCCGGCGTGTAGTTTGCGAAATCTTCCGATAAACGGCGCGCGGCTTCTTCATAAGTAAATAACGTCGAAAAAGCTTTTGCGTCTTTCTCACTCTTGAAGTAGACACTGCTAATCGCGCTATACGGCGACGAGCTCGATTCACCATCACCGCCAGTGATCGGTGTATAGACGACGATCTTCTCTGGCTTAATGCCGAGATATTTCTCAGTTAGGCCGACCCCTAAAGGTAAGTGCACGTTAACGAAATGATCGTAATTAAACACGTTGCCTGCGGCCGATGGATACATGAACGCGACGATATACATGGGCTGTTCCCTCTATTTCGATTCGGCTTGTTGGAGTTCCCGATTGATTCGGCGTGCTTGTTGCTGGAGTAAATCGCCCGCGAAAGACACGGGTTTCTGGTCAAATAAATCCGTTTCACCGACCCTTCGCTGCTGCATTTCGAGCAATGGCTTGTCTTATTCAAATATCGCTTTAACGCCCTGCATGAAAGGTTCGACGAGTTCTGCAGGCCCGTAGTCTTTCACTGAGCGATAAAAATAATGTGACGTGAAATCACTCGCCGGCGTAACGGAATGCATGTTGCACACTTGCACGCCTTGTTCGCGCGGTTGTCCGGCTGGGCGCGCGTTTAATAAAAATGAGGTATACGTCGGCGCAGCCCAACTGACCTCCATATCAAGGTCAACCGGTCCCGTGTACTCATTCTTACCCAAACTCGTCGCGACCATCCAGCGATAAAATGGTCCACCGGGCATATTCAAAGATTGCATGCGAAAAACAATCTCGCGTTCGGCAATTGTGTAGGTGGTTTTTTGATCGATATAGGCCTCGCCCGGCTCGGCATTGCGATAGATGCGCATTTCCTCAGCGCCGAAAGATTCTGGATGGACGAACTCAGCGTGCGTGATATCGAATAAATTGTCGTTAATGAGATTGAAATTTACCTGCAGCGATTCGAAGTGTCCGTAGCCGCCGACCCACGCTGGATCGTCGCTACGATAAAAACACGCAGGGATTGATCTGAGATCGCCAGCTAGTTCGGGATCGCCCATCCAGATCCAAATATAGCCTTGTTTCTCAACGACTGGGAACGAACGTACATGCGCGTTACTTGGTGTATTCGCTTGGCCAGGCACGCTAACGCATTGCCCAGCCGGGTTGAATTCGGCGCCGTGATAACCGCATTGCAATCGTTCACCAACGACTCTCCCGAGCGACAGTGGCGCGAATCGATGCGGGCAGCGGTCTTCAAGCGCGAATGCTTGCCCGGATTCTGTGCGGCCAATCACTACTTGCACACCAAGAATAAGGCGTGAAAGTAACGATGTGGCGATTTCGCCAGGTTCTGCGGCAACATACCAAGTATTTTTGATCAAAATTCCAGTCCTCCTGTGCCGTATGCACTAAGTGTGGATTAGAAAAATAGTCACCTCGTGCCTGTTGAGCGCGGTGCTCGTCTCACACCATGTGCGCGAACTCGGCCCTGAGCGATGGCATCACTTCACTTGCGAGAGGTTCCATGCTGCCACGGCATCGCGCGTTCGGCAAGCCACCGAAGTGCGTCAGCGCGAGGAACAATCCGAAACCTAAATCACGTGAGTATTGCGCAATGCGTTCGCGCACGGTGTTGACGCTACCAACAATGCAATAGCCTTTCTCGTTTAGCTGTTTGAAACTGAAACTCGGGAAATCGAGCTCTCCCGCGTTCTCAATTATTCTGCGCATAGCTTGCGGTGTCGCATAACCGGGTGGAAAAAACTGTTCCCATTTGTGGCGCAGACCTTTGTGATAATGCCACAGCACATGTTGTGCGGTTTCAGCTTCTGCTTGCTCGTCGGTCTCGGCGACGTAGACTGACACGAGATGTCTCATCTGATAGGGCGATGCCGTGTAGCCATAATGGTCAGCACGTTCGCGATAATAATCGAAGAACATTTTGATTAAATGATCAG
>JAQCEL010000236.1 GCA_027618655.1 Pseudomonadota bacterium
TTGTTTATTAACCCGCTACACGCGGATTTTTTGAGGCCCTCTATGATTCCGCCCATTGGCCAGAATTCGAGAAATGGAAAACATCGCTCGTTTCAATCGCCGATAAGTACGGTGTCGATTTATGGGATTTCACGGACTACGATCCGTTCAGTACGAGCACCGAAGTTGCTCGGGAAGATCTTGACTCATTAAGATGGTACTGGGAACCTTCGCATTACAAAGCGCGACTCGGCCACAAGATGATTTCTCGGTTCATCCCTAGTTGCGCTGATGATATATCGGGCGACAAAATTGGAAAGAAGCTTAACATCGACAATATAAGCAGTCATTTGCATTCAATTCGGATGAATCGAATTAAATATCACGAATCGTTGGAACAGGAATCGAATTGACCAAACGTCGACGTCGCGCCTATCTGGGCCTCCCGGCTGATTCAACTTACGGTGCCATCCGATATAGGTTGAAGCCATGCAGGATGAACTCTGTGTTTTGCGAAACCAACTGCGCACATCAAATCGACCATTGCCGCGACTCGCACCTTAGTTCGTTCAAATTTCTCTAACGACATTAATCGACGTCAGTTGCTCCGACACCGATCTCAACGAGCTGCAGCACTTCTCTAATTAGCGGATCACTATCATTCGATTTATCCGGGGTCACCGTTTCAATGCGATACAAATAGCCCGGTAAGTCGTCTGAAACGATCACCGTGTAGGTTTTGGCGATAAGACCATCGTACAGTCTTCGAGTCGATGCATCGCGAATACTAGGGTCGCTCAGCTTAACGTCGCTCAGAAACGGGCTAAGCATCACCTTGTGTGCGGAATATTGCTGACCCAAGAATTCGATCGTAACAGTCTCGACGCTAGCGGATTCCGCGAGCGCGCGTTTTATCTGACGTTGAAAATATCTCCATCGCTCTTTCGAACCGCCTGCCGGATCCGTTAAACGATTCATTTCGTAGACATCACCTTGCAGATATATTTTTAACACGGGGTTAATGTTCGTGCTGTCTGGGGCGGAGACATCGATGCGTCGGGCACCGGTGAAAAACTCTAATTTCGCAGACTTCATACCGTCGTCTTTTACCGCAGTGACGGCAAAGCGGACCGTGTCACTAAAACTCGAATCCAAGGTTCCAGACCGTTGAAAAGCATAAGTGAATGCTGCTGGCTGACTGACAGTCTTTAGCTGATCGGTTAACCACAGCAAGGTTTCGGCTTGAGAGTATTCGAATGCATCGTTAGCGGCGGGTGCAGAAACTGGAACGCAAAGGGTTGCAACACAGACTGCGAACAATACGTTTTTCAGCGGGTTCTTATTTACGTTCATTGCCAGCAACGTCAACTAACTCCAATCTGGGCACTCCGTACGCTTCAAGTATCGAGTCAATGCTGGATCGGTTCTCGGCTATCAAAGCGTTGAGCCGCTCTTTCCACTCAGGCTCACCGAACCGTACTCCCATCGAAATATTAAAGTCGAATTTGATGCGCAATTCATTACGTAGTGGGATAACCACGATATCGTGATTTTTGATTGTATTTGCGTAGTAGCCTGCAATCGGGCCCCAGACCATGGTTAGATTTATTTTATCCTCGACAAGATCTTCTTCGATAATTTTTCCTGGATTGCGCTCCGCGTCGCCTGACATGATCTGATAGGGAGTCGCGTAGTCCATTAAGCCTCGATGAAAAAACCACTCTGGCGCTGGGCCTTTATCCCAAACGCCAATACGCAGCAGCGATTTCTTCTCGCGTGGTAAGTCCTTCAGATCGTCTTGAGACTGGATGAAATCCAGACCGCGACCGCGAACATATACCAGAGCCCACGTAGAACGAAGGTAGGGGATAGTGGTTGCAGCCTGTTCGAAGTTTTCTATTACACCGATGACGAGGTCGCATTTGTATTGACCGTCAGGCGTATCGTTGAAACCTAGCGTGTTGCGGATAAACCCGATTCGTTGGGGAAACCACTCATACTCGAGCGGTAGCCCGAGCTTTTGTGCGAGTAGCTCGGCGATTTTATTCTCGTATCCTTCGCCGAGTTTGTTCGACATCGGGAGATTGGCTGGCGGGGCACAGACGCGCAGCGACGGCCGTTCTTCGGCGACGCATTGGTTGTGAAACACACCGAGGAGGAGGATCAGCGCAAACGCGACAATTTGCGACGACCTTTTGCTTCGACTACGACCAACGATCGCGCCATCTGGAAGACGACGTTCGCGTTTAACCGACGGCATCGAACAACGACAGTGAGACGATCATTACGATCCGCCCGCCTGGGATTCGAGCGCTAGTTTGAGCTTGCGAATTGCCCGGGCAAACATCCCCTTATTTTGCGGATGATCTTCAAGCTGTTGCAGATTCGCCGGGGGTAAATCGCCGACAACGATCGCGCCAATCATACCGAGGCTCACATGTGGCGTGCATTTATACATGTACACGCCGGGCTCTTCTAAAACGACGGAGAATCCTTCCTCGCCGAGTTTTGACTGCCACGCAGTTCCGCTCGTCGGAAACATTCCGTCTATTGTTTGCGTGTCGTGACCGATCATTTGCCTGAAAATGACGCGATCGCCGGGTTGAACGAACAGGACCATCGGCTGCCATTGGGTCACGACGCCCTTAACAATGTGTTGTTGCGGGGCCTGCGTGTCACCAGCCGACGATTCGACCTCGCTGCTCATCGACGCGTCGCCCCCTTCGGTTTCCGGCGTCGAGCTGGGTACCGGTACGGCCGGTGCAAGTACTGGCTGACCCGCAGACTGCGCGGGTGTCGCGGGCGGAGCGGATGAGCTAGTGCTTGGCGACGTGACTTCCGTTATGCCAGTGTCTTCAGTTGCGTTCCCGGTATCACCAGAATCTGAACACGCGCTGATCCCGATCATCGCGCTCGCGCAAAGCAACCACAAAAATTTCGCGGAATTGGACAATGCCTTTATCTCTCCTTTGGGATTTTCAAAACAGTTAAGCTATCACCGCTCAACAAGCTAATAGGCGTTTGTACTTGCCGAATAAAAAAGCCCGATGCCTCTTAATGAAGCATCGGGTTAGATCAAATGACGTCGTCTAAATTCGAGTCCGATTTACGGCAGACTGAACACGCTCAATACGCCGCCCAGGCGAGTGTACTTACTGAGATCTTTGTAACCACCCACGGCGCCGAGGCCATCCGTGTCGTTAATCAGGCCTGCCGCCATCCCAATACCGGCCCAACCACCGACGCCGGACAACACGCCGACATATTGTTTTCCGGCGTGACCCCAACTATTGACGTTACCGACGATCCCTGAAGGGGTCTTAAAATCCCACAGCAGCTTGCCGGTTTCCGCGTCAACTGCTTTTAGATAGCCATCCAAAGTGCCATAGAAGACCAAGTCCCCCGCAGTCGCTAATGCGCCGCTCCACACCGAAAAACGCTCCGGGATCGTCCAAATAACTTTGCCCTTATCCGCGTCCCAAGCAATGAAATTTCCGAGGTTACTATTCGTTTCGTTGTTAGCAAACTTCTGTCCAGGCGATACTCGTCCGGCTGGAAACATACTCAAAACCGCATCGATGTAAGGTTGGCCCGCAACGTACTCACCGCCACTCACCGGCTCGTAATTCATACAGACATGGTTGGTAGGCACATAGAACAACTTCGTTCGTGGGCTGTACGCGGCAGGTTGTTGGTCCTTGGAGCCGAGTGCCGCGGGGCAGATGTTGGTTGTATTAACATCCTCGCCGTTCGTGCCAGGACTGTACTGTGCGACGACTTGTGGGCGTCCTGTCTTCATGTCGACGTGAGTCGCCCAGTTAACGGCTGGATCGAATTTTTCGGCCACTAAGAGAGCGCCGTTTGTGCGATCGAGCGTGTAGCCGAATCCATTTCGATCAAAATGGACTAACGCCTTGGTATCTTTCCCTTTTACCTCGATGTCGACGAGTATCATTTCGTTCACGCCGTCGTAATCCCATTCGTCGTGCGGCGTCATTTGGTAAACCCAGTGCGCGACGCCAGTGTCTACGTCGCGCGACAAAATCGACATCGACCACTTGTTGTCGCCCGGTCTAATAACCGGATTCCAGGTCGATGGATTGCCGGTTCCGTAATAAAAGGCGTTGCGCTCTTCGTCATAGGGCCACCAACCCCACGTGGCTCCGCCACCGATTTTCCACTGGTCGCCTTGCCATGAATTAAGTGATGAGTCCTTTCCGACCGGTTGACCTAGAACAGTCGTTTTTTCTGGGTCGAATAACATATCCTCGTCAGGGCCCATGCTATAAGCGCGCCAGACCAGTTTGCCGTCGCTCAAATTGTAGGCATTGACCCAGCACCGAACACCAAATTCCCCGCCTGATATTCCCGTTATGACTTTATCTTTCATAACATGAGGCGCGTTGGTATTTGTTTGCCCGAGCTTCGGATCACCGTTTTTTACCGACCACACGACTTCCCCAGTTTTCGCGTCTAACGCGACCAGCGTCGTGTCGGCTTGCTGCAACAGAATTTTCCCGTCGCCATACCCAAGTCCACGATTTACCGTATCGCAACACATCACCGGTACCGTCTCATCGTAATCTTGCACTGGAACGTATTCCCAGACGATCTCTAGGGTATCTAGATTAATCGCGAAGGTATTATTCGGAAATGCGGCGTGAATGTATAAAGTGTCGTGAGGAAGTCCAGTCGCCGCTGCTGGCAGTACGAGCGGTCCGCCTTCGTGGCCGCGCAATACTCCAGTCGAGAACGTCCATGCTGCCTGGATCTTATGCGCATTTGTTTTGTTAATTTGATCTAACTCAGTGTATCGCCAATTCCAATAGTTTCCGCCTGGAAATGCCCAGTAGTTAGGATCATCGTTCAGTTTTTTCACCTCCTCATTTGCCAACACCGTACTCGAACCGATGATGAGAAATAGAGTAACAATGGCTTTCAGATTCCGCGTTAACGACACCTTGTTCATGGCCTCTCCCCTCTTGCTTTTTTCAATTCGTTTAGTTTTCGTTCGGTCCAGCGTTTGAAACGCGCGATCAACTCCGCCAGTACATTCGATTGGAAACACTCCGGAACTTGGCTGTGCAGTCCCCTCACCGATTATTCAAACGTCTTCGGTTGGCCAATGGTTCCATCGTCCCGCTCTCAGATGTTAAGACAAACACAAACGGGAAATGCGCGCTTTGTGGTCGCTGCGAAGCGCCGCTCCGTTGTTTTTCGACCGTGACTGGCGGTCTGCGCCATTATACATCGGTACCGTTTGCGAAAATCGTGCGCGCCTGGTCGCATGTTTTATCACCCTACTTATAACTCGCCCTAGTGTGATTCGGCGTATCAAATTTTTTCGTCGCTAAGCGCTCTATTAGGGTTTAAGAATTATAGAGTATATGTGCTGCCCGGCACCACCTTCCGTGCCGCCAAGGCCAGTCGATCCCCGGCCACAACGCCACACGAAAATGGCAGAATTCCTGCAACGGTTCACTTTGTTGGAGTGGTTGAATCGGTGTTCTGCTTGCGTATAACTCCAATGAAACACCTTTTCTTTGCCTCCTGCCGCGCCTCATCCAGACGTTCCCTCAGCTCATCGCCGTCAGGACTTTCGCGAAACAAACCGCCTTTTTCTCCTGGCATTCTCTCGTACATTTCATAGGTGCGGGCGGCCGTGAAATCGTTGAATTCTACCGTTTGGGCAATCTGGTCTATCTCACAAGAACAAGCGTAGAGATTATCGATCGTTTGCCCGCCCGCTAAACGCATGCAGGTCAACACGTAATCGACCCGTTCTAAGGTTCGGTAATCATTGGCATTCGCGACACTAGACAGCAGCACCCCGAGAATGAACAGTGATATTTTCGAATTCATATTGCTATCGTTTTTATCCAGTGCGGGAATGTCAGTTTATCAGCCAAGCCACGACACCGCGAAGAACCTACGGTCGATGACCAGGGCAAGATCACACATTCAGTTATAAGAACAAGTCTATCGATCACGAATTGATCTAAAAGCACGG
>JAQCEL010000237.1 GCA_027618655.1 Pseudomonadota bacterium
TTGATTTGCTGCTCTTTCTGGACGGTGTCTACGTCGATGGCGCGAATGGATCGCGCATCCGATTTCGCTGGGTGAAGACACCGACAACGCGGCACGACTGCATGGACGCAGGAGGTACGACCCCATGGATAATGGTATGGACCCACTCCACTTCTTAAGCGGCCTCGTGATGGGCCAAAATGGAGTTTCAGATAACCATTTAACAGAAGCGGAGCGGATCCATAATGAAGATAACAACGATTGGTTTGGACATAGCAAAATCAGTTTTTTCGGCTCTGGCTCGTGCTTCGCTCTACCTCCCCCGTCCGTGGGGTCGCATCTTTTTGCGGTGAATCAAACGGGGCGATTGGTCAAAAAGAAACAGCTCAAGCGCGAGCAAGTGTTGGCGTTTATGACGACACTTGAGCCTTGCCTAATTGTGATGGAGGCGTGCGGTGGCGCCCATTACTGGGCAAGAGAATTTATCGCGTTGGGTCACGACGCGAAACTCATCGCACCACAATTTGTTAAGCCTTATCGGAAAGGCAACAAGAACGACTATAACGACGCGGAGGCCATCGCGGAGGCGTCACAACGTCCGAACATGCGATTCGTTCCAATAAAATCAGTTGCACGACAAGATGTTCAAAATTTCCACGGTCAACGCGAACGGATCAAGAAAGAACGCACGGCGTTGGTGAACCAGATACGTGGCTTACTGGCGGAATATGGTGTGGTCATCGGGCTCGGGATTAGTAGTGTGCGCACCGCGCTGCCCAAGATTTTAGAAGATGCAGGCAACGGCTTAACCGCCCTGTCACGCGAGTTGTTTGCCGAGCTTCTCGAAGAATTAAGAGGCGTTGACCTCCGGTTTGAGCAGTGTGAACGCCGGATCAAATCCCTCAATCAGGAAACGACGTATGTCAGCGGTTGGATGGCATATTAGGCATCGGACCCATCACGGCGAGCGCCACCTACGCCGCCGCCGGTGAGGGTAAGGACTTCGTTAACGGTCGTCATTTTTCCGCCTGGTTAGGCTTAGTACCGGGTCAGCATTCAACCGGCGGCAAGACGGTCTTACTTGGGATCAGTAAGCGCGGCAATGCGTATCTTCGGACGTTGTTCATCCACGGGGCGCGAGCAGTACTTCGACATTCGTCGAACAAGACGGATCGCTTAAGTCGCTGGGCTCAAGCGGTATTGGCGCGCAGAGGACACAACAAGGCTTGTGTTGCGGTAGCGAATAAGATGGCTCGGATGGCTTGGGTCATTATGGCTAAGGGCGAGACGTATCGGGTCGCGACATGAGCGCACGAAGCGGATTTGGCGGACATCAACAGTCGATGCATGCATTTATTGGTTGAGCGAGGAACCCATTAATTCAGTTGCTAAAGACAAAAGATCGGATGGTGAGATAGGTCAGACCGGCTCATTCAAAACCTGTTTCCTGCATCGGCCGTAACAAGGCCGGAAGGATGATGAGGAGGGTGAGCGCAAATAACCATCGGGGCCAGGAAGTCGAAAATGCTTCCACTGAAAGGCCGGATATATGAGAGCAATGATTTTCTCTCACATCGATGATCGAATGTCTTGCAAACCGGAGTGGGTCCATATATGGGGAGGTAGAGCGAAGCAGGAGGCCAGAGCCGAGAGCAACGCCTGGAGCGGTTGCCGACGGTTGCTGTTGTGCGGTCGCTCACAATCGTCTGCAAATCGCGCCACAGTGCGCAAGTACTCCAGGCTCGGGCGGCCCGATCACAGCCAACACCTCCTCGAAGCATCGGTTGACGGCTGTTTCATACCCTCGAAATACTCTGTGGAATTGGAGAATGCGGCGTTCATTCTTCCTTATATCTTCTTCCTCGCAGCGGTTAGGCAACCGCTGTAAATTGTTCATGGCCGAGGTGAGCTCGGTATTCGTCTTTGGCATCAAGCCCGGAGTATAGATCCAGCCCCTCGGCCATGAACCCTTCCCCTGAAGACTGAACGGTATCGAAGACCCTGCGCTAACAGTGAGTCTGCATCTACAAGGAAAGTCCGGGAAGGATATTACAGGCCTTGAGGAGTGGAATCCCATGTCAAAAATCTTTGGTATCGACGTCAGTAAAGCAACGCTGGATTGCGCCTATTTGTCTTATTCCGATCAGGACAAGGCGAAGCGCAAAGGCTGTCAGAACGAGGAGTCCTGTTTTGACTCCCTGATCGCCTGGGCGGAGGCTTTGTCTGGACTACCCCGTCAGTCGCTCGCCTTCGTTGTTGAGCCGACCAACGTGTATCACGAGCCACTGGTGCAGTTCCTTCACAGCCAGGGCGCGACGGTCTACCTGGTTAACCCGGGCAGGGTCAGGAAGTTCGCTGAAGGTATCGGCATACTGAGCAAGAACGATGTCATTGACGCTGACCTACTGGTCCGCTACGGATTGATGGCAAAGAAATTGATTGCCTATGAGCCTGCGCCACAGCAAGTCAATGATCTCCGCAGCCTGCTGAACCGTCTCGATGTGTTGGAGAAAAACCGCAGGAGAGAGCTCAATCGGCGGGAAAAGGCGGGGAAAAGCCTGACTTTCCACCGTCTTGAGCAACAATCCATTACCCGCTCTATCAAGCGACATGAGACTGAGATCGCCTCTTTCAAGAGTGCCGCCCGCAAGTGTGTACACGCGTCACCCTTGTTGCGAGGGGATTTTGACCTGCTCAGCAGTGTACCGGGCGTGGGCGAGAAGACAGCGTGGCTTATGCTTGTGATTCTCAGGAGCCGGCAATTCAAGTCGGCGGCTGAAGTCGCTTCCTTTCTCGGACTGAATCCCATTGAGAAGCGGTCAGGTAAGTCAGAGTATCGCAAGCCCAGGCTCTCCAAATCGGGTAGCTCGCACTTCCGGCAGGCACTGTATTTTCCCGCCATGGTTGCCTCGAGGAAGAACCCGGATGTGCAGGCGCTCTACGAGCGGCTGGTGGGAGCCGGCAAGCCCAAAATGTGCGCGCTGGGGGCTGCCATGCGAAAGTTGGTACACATCTGCTATGGGGTCTACAAGAACCAGCAACCCTATCAGGGTCAGGTTTCTCCTTCATAGGAAGACTCCTCCGCGCCACCTGATCGGGGATCTGCAGGTCTGGTTTTATCGGGAGCGAGCAAGGGCGTGCACGGTGCTCATGTCACCTTGGCGGTGATCGCCAAGGGGGCATGCTATTGTCTATCAGCAGAATGAAAAAGGTATCAATACTCGTTGCAATCGAAGACGGTATCTATACTCCGTTGAGCAAATCGGCGAAGTTGAGCGTTCGCTTGATCGGCTCGCGCGCCTAAGAGAAAAATTAGACGGGCTTGGTTGATTGGAGATTCATGGTCCGAATGGTGTGTGATTAGCTCTTAGCAGCACGCAAGCGTCGTTAATACTTCGCCCTGATCCCAATCAATCCGGAGATCCCTGGCAATGGCGCAAGATCCTTAACTAACGATGTGTGCCGCCGCGCCTCCTCATCGGCAAGATTCGTTCCGCGCGCAAAAAATGTTAACGAACGGTCGTTTCCGAGCGGCACCGTATAGCCCGCGTGGACATTAACCATCGTATAGCCGTCGGTTTCGGTTTCGAGCGCACCGAGGTCATCTTGGTCGGTGGTGCGAACGGCAGACACACCCGCATACACTGGACCACGTTCCCATTCAAGTCCCCCACCGTAACGTAGCGGTGGCAAACGCGGCACGCTGCCGCCTATCTTTAAATCCCCTTCGACATAATCAGTCCAGACACGTAGCTCCACAGAACCGCGCGAATCATCAAACAAGGTTACTCGCGTTTCGAGTTCAAACCCAAAAAATTCGGCATCCGTTTGCGTTTGATTAACGAGAAGCAGCGCTTCTTCTTCGTCGATGATTTCTCCAGTTTCTAAGAAATCTTCTTCAACGCGGTCGGCCACCCCGTCGCCATTGCGGTCATTGGACTGCAGGAAAATAAAGTCCGCTATGTCATTATAGAAAAGCGTGAAATCGAATCGATAACGCCCGTCGACCTTGCGCCAAAAAATGTCGACGTTGTGCGAGGTTTCTTCCCCAAGATTCACGTTACCGATTTCGAATGTGGTGCTGGCGAGGTGTGGACCGCCCGAGAACAACTCTTCTATTGTTGGAGCGCGCTGCGATCGCGTACCGCTAATACCGAGTTCGAACCCGGCTGTGTATTCATACGTCGCGCCGGCGGACAAGCTCAACAAGTTATGCGCGGCATCGTCTATCGACGCATCGCTCTCGGCGTCCTGAAACTCACCCCGGATCCCGAGATCTAAGTGGATTTTATCGAAATCCGCTTTCTCGAAAATAAATACGGCAATCGAATCAAGTTCGGACGGCGGCACAAACGCTTCCTCGCCAACGGCCGAGAAATCCTGATCCCGAAATTGGAGTCCAATCACGCCGTCCCACCGACCTATCGGTCGGTGAATAAGTTCGGCGCGTCCCTCGTACTCTTGATTTTCGAACTGCGTACCAATGACACCGCTGCCTTCAATTTCGTCGTGTTGGTAGTCGTTAACGGCAAAACGACCTTTGAATTGCTGAAACCAACCACCGCTGAAATCGTAGGCGCCTTTCACATCGTAACGAGTTTGGCGAAGATCGATACGGGTTCCGCCTTCTTCTTCCGCTTCCTCCTCGCCACCTTCTTCGCCTTCTTCGTGGTGCGCGCCCGGTACCCCGTATTCGTTCTCTAACCGCGCGACGTTGAATCCAATGAATCCACGTGTACCGACAAAAGAGCCGCCACCTGAATAGTTATGGCTTTCGCTGTCGCTGTTCGGCAATGTGCCGGGACGTTCACCGGGATCGGGCATGACTTCTGCGAACCCAGGAATATCGATGTTTTCAGTGTCGCGTTTCAAACCGTCGAAATGCACTGCGAACATATCGCCAATCCCGGCGTTCAATTTAATGGCACCGAGCCAAGCGTCAGACGCCGTATCGTAGTGTCCATAGGCGCCCGCCTCGATCCCTTCGGGGACGGAGGACAGGATCCGTCCATTAACGACATTAACTAATCCACCGCTCGCGCCGCTGCCGTACAACAGCGTCGCCGGTCCGCGTAATATCTCAACTTGCTCAGCGAAGATGCTTTCGACCGCCACACCGTGATCGGCGCTGATCGTGGACAAATCCATCGTGCCGATGCCGTCTTCTAATACGCGAACACGCCCACCGCCGAGTCCTCGAATGATGGGTCGACCGACGCTCGCACCAAAGTCGCTTGAATTCACACCCAGTTGATTTGAGACCGTCTCGCCGATAGACCGGGTCGATTCTCGTCGCAACGCTGCTTGATCGAGCACCGTAACGGGCGCTGCGAAGTGACCGTCAACACCACTCAAGGGATCGGCGGTTACGACGATTTCTTCAATTGCTTGATGATGCGGATGGCGATGTTCGTCGTCCGCATAAGTTGGGACGATGGCGAACAAAGAGAGTGAAATTATAACGACACGGCAGCACGACATGCTACGGCTCCTCCAAAACTAACAATGCGAATGTGCGCTCGGCCGCGAAGCCTCGCGCAGTAGGTCGAAGCAAACTGTTAGCTAAAGTAGGGAGGCGCTCTTATTTGACTGGGATTGCAACGACTGCCGCCAACTGCAATCTCGAATGACGCGGATAAGGCGATCGCTGGTGAAAAAATGACTTCAACGCTCCCTGCAGGGATCGCGTCGACATCATCGTTGGACGACACAAATAGATCGCAAATTTCGCAATCCGGATCGACAGCATGCGCGGCGAGGTCTAGACCATGAACTAATTTACTCGTCTGAAAAACGAGTAGGCACGCTGCCACCAGGCCGAAAAGCCATTGCTTGCGGCTAGCGATAGCCTTGATACTGGTCAGAACCATGTTGATATCTTTGATCACTGGTATCGCCGGTGTCAACGCGCAGTCTATTCCAACATGGTATGAGTCTGGAGGCGGTGCCGTATTTCCAATGGGGTATGAGTCTGAGGGC
>JAQCEL010000238.1 GCA_027618655.1 Pseudomonadota bacterium
CCCGCCAGCGCGAAGTCCATGTTAGTCGATAAGAATCCGGACGTCGGCGGCATGTGGTCCGAAACCTACGACTATGTTCGACTCCACCAACCGCACAAAATGTTTACCGCAGGAAGCATCCCGTGGACGATCAATAAGGAGCCAGCCTACCTAGCGTCAAAACCCGAAGTACTCGATCAGTTCCGCTATTGTTTGGAACGATTGCGCGCTAAGCTTTCTTTGGCCGAATTTTACGCCTATACGTACGAAGAACACCGCGAAGTTTTAACCGACGAGGGCTATGAAGCACATGTCATTTGTACGCCAAGCCATGCGAACCAAAAGCCCCTATTGATCAAAGCAAAGAAATTGATCAAAGCCTTAGGTTTCCGGATCCCGACAAACGACCCGTTGAAATTTTCTAGCCCTAACGTTAGATCTTTGTCGCCGAACGACCAAAACGTTCTCGGAACTGAACTAGCCGAGAGCGAGGCACCCATATACGTCGTAGGTGGTGGCAAAACAGGTATGGATACGGTCCATGCACTGTTAACGAATTTTCCAAACAAACAGATCAACTTCATCGTTGGACGCGGCACTATTTTCATCAATCGCAATAAATCTTTTCCAAGAGGCTGGGGCCGCTGGTGGGGTGAACCCACAACCTTGGAGTACACAATCGATCTCTGCCTGCGCTACGACGGCAATAACGAGAATGAAGTTTTCGAGGCCTTCAAATCAGAGCGCTGCGTGCATCTCGATGGAACTGGCGAACAGTTTGTTTTCGGTTTGTTATCGGAGGAAGAAAACGTCGCTATTGCCGCAGGCATTAACGAGCTTATCCCCGATTACTTAACTGACGTCGTCGACATCGAAGGTCAAACAACGATGATTTTCAGAAGCGGCGAGCAGAAACCAATCGAAGCAGGAAGCTGGTTTATTAATTGTAGCGGTTATGTGTTGCGCGAGGAGCACGTTTACGAGCCCTACATATCCGAGCAGCGCACGGTCGCATCGATTCAGCCGACATCGGGGATTCATTTTCTCACCACGTTCGCTTCCTATTTTCTCGTCCACTTATTTTATTTGGGTAAGTTGGATACGCTACCCTTATATGAAATCGACTATGAATCGTTCGTTCCGAAAAATAAGGTGGCGTGGCCATTCGCTGCCTTGACCCAGTCTTTGTACAACACGCTATTAATCATGGACGCAGTACCGAATAAAGTGATGACCGATTGCGGCGTGGATTTCGATCGTTGGTTTCCGTTTTATCGCCGGCTCATGGGTGGACTAAAACTGAAACGCAATGCAAACCACTATTTGGATCATTTTAGAAGCACACTGGATTCGGTACGTGATCGAAATAGCATCCGCTGTGGCGAACTGCCGAGCGTCGCATCGCGGATAAGTTAATCGCTCATTTCTCAACATCTATTTTTTTTAAGAATGCCAGGAAGAACCTGGTAGAGGTTGCCAAATATGCCGCGAATAGGTGAAGTACCTCGAAAAGACTTACATCCAAACGCCGATAACGTGTTCGCGATGTTGTTTGATGATCGCGATCCGACTGAGACACCTGGCACTGGTACTGGAACACCGGGCAACTGGTGGAGTGTGTTTGCTGGTGTTCCAGATATATTTGATCACGCCGTTGCGGGATTTCAACTGTATCAACAAGCGGGACGCGAACTTGATCCAAAATTACGTGAACTCGGCCAAGCCAGAACGGGATACGTCTGTGCCAGCAAATTCGTGTTCTCCCAACACTGCAAGGGCTGTCGCGATGCGGGTGTTCGAGAAGAACAGATTGCCGCCATCCCAGCGTGGACCGTGGCCAGCTGCTTTACGCCCTTGGAGCGAGCAGTACTCGCGTTTACAGACGCACTTGCACTGGAACACGGACGAGTCGCTGACGAGCTTATAACGCTACTGAAGAACAATTTGAGCGATGCAGCGATCCTCGAACTCACCTACGTCATCAGCATGTATGTCATGCATGCTGGTATCAGTCGTGCTTTGCGACTTGAGTACGATGATGTGGATGATCCGATCGTCGAAGTTCCTGCGCCGAGCGGCGCGCAAGGAATCGCAGAAACCCTGTACGAATTACCCGCGACTTAGAGACAGGCACGTTTTTTGTGTCAATTCATCGAATAGCGAGACTGATCCATTGAGGGAAGACAGTCTGTATTGTGTCGAAGGCTCTTATTACGCGGCCAAAATTCGTGCCTATTTAATGTGTAAGGGCATTCCGTTTCGCGAACGCCTTGCCGACCGAAAAGCTTTCGCAGAGCAAATTATTCCAAGAGTGGGTTACGCCATCGTGCCCGTGATCGTCACAGCAGATGATGCCACCTTGCAAGACACGGCGCTGATGATTGATTACTACGAGCAACGCAATCCCACGCCAGAAATCGTACCGCGTGGTGCGCGACTTTGGTTCGTATCCTACTTGCTCGAATTACTGGCCGACGAGTGGATAAAGCTCCCAGCACTGCATTACCGTTGGGCTTACAACCACGATTTCGCCGTGTCAATGATGGGCCATAACAATGACCCTAGTTGGCCGCTAGCGAAGCAGCAAGAAATCGGCGCAAAAATTGCAGCGAAATTTAGTCGCTGGCCGCACCATTTAGGTGTTACAGAAAGTACGCGCGCGGCTGTTGAAGCGAGCTATCTTGAGCTACTGAATTTGCTCGATCGGCATTTCGAAGCACACCCATTTATTCTCGGTGATGTGCCAAGTTTCGGCGATTGCGCGTTGGCTGGACCGCTCTATGCGCACCTGTATCACGATCCCAATTCCGGAAAAATGATGCACGCGCATGCGCCCCATGTTCACGCCTGGGCGAGACGCATCCGTCACGTTAAGCCAGTCGCAGCGTCCCACTCTTACAGTAAAGATGAATTTCCCGATTCGCTCACCCCAGTGCTTATTCATCTAGGACGCGACTACGCTAGAGTCGTCGCGGCAGCAATACCGTTGATCCAACAGTGGCTCGAGCAACACGATGAAACTGACATCCCAACTTACGTCGGCCAACACGAGTTTACGGTTGGACATGGGAAACCGTATGAAGCACGCGGGGTCCGTTCATTAGCCTCGTTCGAAGCCTGGAAAGTTCAGCGACTAATGGATCTAGTTTCTCGACAACCGCAAGACGTCCGCCGAACGATAGAAGCTTTAGGTGTTGACCTCGAAATAGAACCGCTCTTATCGCTCACTTTCCCTCAACGCCTGGAATATCGAAATTTCAAACTTGTTCGAGCGTGACGATCGTTCAATAGATTTTCTGACAACATTGGACTCGAACTGCGTTCGCGTTCCGATCCCGTGCAAAATGGTTCATTTGTCCTGGCTCGTGGGTAATGACTGATATTACGCGAGGGCGTCACAATGAATTCCTGCGGATCGACGTTAATTAACCCTGCTGCGGTATAGCGTACTGCGCACCTATGGTAATGTAGCGCGGCTCTTAAACAGGATTGCCACATGAATCGACTTCAGCACGAAACAAGCCCGTATTTATTGCAGCACGCGGACAATCCCGTCGATTGGCATCCGTGGGACGCGGAGGCCTTGGCGCTTGCTAAACGTGAGGACAAGCCGATCCTGCTGTCGATCGGATATTCGGCAAATCATATGTGTCATGTCATGGCTAGCGAATCTTTCGAGAGCCAGAAAGTCGCGGCGTTCATGAATGAACATTTCGTCAACATCAAAGTCGATCGCGAAGAACGGCCCGATCTCGACCGGATTTATCAAGGTGCGCAACAGTTGCTTAATCGCCAACCAGGCGGTTGGCCGTTAACCATGATCCTGGAACCAGACGAACAGCTGCCAATATTCGGCGGAACGTATTTCCCACCACAGCAAACCCGCAACCAACCGAGCTTTCGTGACATTTTGAGCGGCATCTCGAAGACGTATGATTCCAAGAACGAGAAGATGAAAGAGTTTAAATCGAAGATGCGTGAAGCATTGGCGGCTAAAGAAATTGAAGTCTCCAGCGAAGATTTCAATCTGACGATGTCCGACCGTGCATGCGGACAAATAGATAGCAGCTTCGATCCCGAACACGGCGGCTTTAGCGGTGCTCCGAAATCCCCGCATCCGGCCGGTCTGGAATTGATGCTAGATGTGGCGGCCAGCACTGATGAGAAAATAAAATCCGATCGACTTAATCAAATGCTCGACGTCACCTTGACCGCGATGTCGCGTGGCGGGCTATACGACCACCTGGGAGGTGGGTTCTTTGGATACTCTGTCGACGTCGAGTGGTCAATTCCACATTTCGAAAAGATGTTGTACGACAACGGGCAACTGTTATCCGTGTACACGAAACGTGCTCGAAGCGCCAACAACGATTGGTATGCACAAGTAGCGAACGAAACCGCTGACTGGATAATGCGTGAAATGCAACTGCCTAACGGCGGATTCTGCGCGAACTTGGATTCGGATTTGGAAGACAGAGAAGGTGGACTTTACACGTGGACTTATGACGAAGTTCGCGGCCACCTCGGTGACGACTACGATGAATTCGCACTGCAGTACGGCCTTGAGGATAAGGCGAATTTCGGTACGCGCTGGCATTTACGTCTCAAGGGTTCGGTGAATTCGTCTGACGATGTAGAAACGGATCGCGACAAGCGCTTAGCGAATGCCCGCAAATTGTTGCTCGATGCGCGTTGCAAACGACCTAAGCCGGAGCGCGACGAAAAAGTACTAACTGCGTCCAATGCCCTATGCATCCGCGGATTAGCTGACGTGGGGCGCAATTTTAATCGACCGGAATGTATCGAAGCTGCAACCCGCGCGGTAGATTATCTTTTGCACAATCATTGGCACAACGGCCGCCTGCTCACCTCGACTCGCGACGGCAAGGGCTCGCTGGATGGATATCTGGATGATTATGCATTTCTTATTGACGCGCTACTTACGCTACTTTCGGCCCGCTGGCGTAATAGCGATCTAAAGTTCGCGATTGAACTCGCCGACACGATGCTAGAAAACTTCGAAGATCGGGCAAATGGCGGTTTCTTTTTTACCTCCAACGATCACGAGATTTTGGCACAACGGCAAAAGCCCGTTGCCGATGACTCTATACCTTCTGGCAACGGCAACGCCGTGCGCGCCTTAATCGAATTAGGCACACTGGTCGGCGACCCTCGTTACTTGGATGCGGCAACACGGGCATTGCGTGCCAGCCTGCCCGCGATGGATCAGTGGCCATCAGCGCACGCTACATTGGTTAGAGGCTTAATGGATGTCGCGAGTCCGCCACTGCGGATAGTCGTGCGCTGCGAGGACACCGTTGTTTCGCAGCCGTGGCAAGCGACGATGCGCAGTCAATTATCTAGTCGAGATCGCCTCTACGTCATTTCGAATACTGAAACAGCATTGCCTGATCTACTAGCAAACCTCGGCGCCACCCAAGGCGCAGAATTTACGACTTATATGTATCGAGGACCTCACTGTAGCCCGCCGATAACCGCATTGGACGAAGTCGAAAATCAACTGAAATCGTTCTAGCAAATCGTCTAGGCCGCGCGGTGCGAGCGTTCGATCGTTGTTTCGGTCGGTGGTAACGGGTCTGTGCGCATCCATAGCGCGTCGTCTCGCAAGTAAGGCTCGCGCGTGACGGGTAGTTTAACTATTGGCGATCACAACTGCGTTTGTTTCGAATGTCCGTAGCTAACCGCCTTCAAACTGGAGTTGTATTATTCAGCTTGACGCTCTAGCAGCCTGTCGGACTTAGGCAATCGTAGCGAGCATGGTGGGAAAACGAGCCAAAAAATGTGCGATT
>JAQCEL010000239.1 GCA_027618655.1 Pseudomonadota bacterium
TCTTAACTCGCTCGACAAGCGGCTCAGCAAGCCGCTTAAGGTCGGCAAGCGAAAATCAGCGGCAGTTATTTGGGCAAGCTGGAGTCCCCTTTGGTTAACGCCTTCGAGTGCGTTTTCCAGTTCGCTGTGATGGTCGTCCTCGAGGAAAAACTCCCAACTACGGTCAGCGACAAGGTCGCTGACCTGCCACGCACTGTGATCGTCGATCGCCTGCTTATGGATTTCGCTCACGTACTTCCCTCCCCTGCATACGCGCCCAAATTGCTCAATTAAACAATGCCGAGCTCGCGCAAGCGCGCTAAATCGTCTCCATCAAGTCCGGCTAGTTCGCTGAAGATTTCAGCATTATGCTCGCCAAGCATGGGTGCCGCTTGATCAAATTCCAACGGATCATCAACGAAGCGCACGGGCAAGCCAAAGCCAATCGCATTCGGCACTGTCTCGCCGCTCGGCATGGCCAGATCGGTCAGCATGCCGCGCGCGCGTAGCTGTGGGCTGCGTAACATTTCCTCGATCGTGAGGACCGGCCCACAGACCACGGCATGGCGCTGCAAGGCCTCCACGACATCGTCGCGTCGTCGTTGCTTAACCCAGCTGCCGACAATCGATTCCACTTCTGCTACGTTCAGGCGCCGCTCAGCGACATGCAGAAATCGTGGATCGTCGATAAGATCGAACCTTTCCATTGCGGTGAGTAAGGCATGCCAATCCGCATCCATTACTGTTGCGATACACACGTATCCATCATGGGCTTCAAACGTATTAAACGGGACGCCGCCAGGATGGCGATTTCCGAGCGGGAACTCGACCATGTCTGCTTGATAATACTCCACGACCTCCGGCAATAGAAAAGCCAAAACGTCGAGCATCGCCACATCGACCCATTCGCCTTCGCCAGTGATACCGCGCCGCAATAACGCGGCTAGAACGCCCATCACTGCTACGAGCGGCGCAACCGTATCTGCAATCGCCGCGCCACAACGCACGGGTGGATTATTTTCAAACCCCGTAATCGACATGATGCCGCTCATCGCTTGCGCGACGGTATCGAACGCTCGCCAGTCGCTCAGTGGTCCACTCTGTCCAAAACCTGATATCGAGCACAAAACTATTTTTGGATTTAGAGATTTCAATGTCTCGTAGTCGCATCCCATCGCTGCCATCACACCAGGCGAATAGTTCTCAACAACAACATCTGCGTTTTTGCATAAGGTTCGAAAAATTTCTAAACCTTGTGAATCGCGCAGATTTAATGTGACACTTTTTTTGTTGCGGCTGCGGTGAATAAGGCCTAGGCCCAGGTCTGACGGTGTTTGGCGATTCAACGAAACTCCCGCGGGGCCTGCATAAGGTGCCCGATCGCGGTAGAAGTCGCCGCTACCAGGCGGCTCTATCTTGATGACTTCCGCGCCCAAACCGCCGAGCAACATCGTGCAATAAGGGCCAGCCAAGTAACGGGTTAAGTCGAGCACCTTCACGCCTTCAAGTGGTTTCGTCTTGTGCCTCATGAATCTTCAACCTCACGTTTTTCAATGCGCAAATGTGTACTACGCGGCGCCTCGTACTATATCGCACGCTAGCGCAATTCCTTGTCGTTAGCGTTTGACGGCGCATGTTCAGAGGGCGACTCGCGATTGCGGCGCGGGTCTGTTGATCCATCGGTCCACTGAACTAACGTCGCTTCACCTGACGAATCGGATTAATCTACGCGAACAGATTCGTTTTTGTTGCCAGATTTAGCTACGCGGATTTTAGTGAACTAAATAGCTTGTCAGGCAGATGGTCAAGCGAGGAGGAGTCAATGAATTCTAACGGAAATTTGCCTTTTCCGGTGTGGGCTGGATTTCAATTCGATGGGAGCGCAAGCGAGTACTTCAAGATATGGGTTGTTAATGTGCTCCTCACCATCGCGACGCTTGGTGTCTATTCGGCATGGGCAAAGGTACGTAGCGAATCGTATTTTTATGGCAAGACATCAGTCAATGGTAGTAGTTTTCGTTACACCGCCGATCCCATAAAGATACTCAAGGGCCGGACCCTGTCAGTTTTGGTGTTCGCATTATTCTGGATTTTGTTCAATTTTTATCCTGGCCTAATTGTCTGGACCTTGGGTGCAGCATTGCTGCTGTTCCCCTTCGTTGTCGTGGCCTCCACCGCGTTTCGCTTGCAAAACACCATGTATCGCAATATTCGTTTTCGTTTTGATGCGCGAACGATTGACGGTTACAAAGCAATGCTAATTCCGCTTGCCCTAATCTTCGGTCTGACCGCATTCATTTATGGCGCTTTCGAAGCGAGCGAATTCGCAATGAAAATCGAAGCCGAAAGGGGCGGCGAATTTCGGCGCGAAGACATGATTTTCACGATATTGCTGTTATCCGAATTACCTTTAATCCCGTATCTTGTTTTTGTCCTGCGTCGATTCGTGATTAACCACATGCGCTACGGATCTGCGGCGGAATATTTCGTCGCTCGCGCTATGGACTTCTATAAGATTTACATTAAGTTCTTTGTATTTTCCTTCGGCGTTGTGATCGTCATGGGTATGGTTTTGGGATTCGTCATGGGTGCGTTGGGATTAACCGTCCCGAACGAACTCGATAGCGATCAATCCGCAGCCATAGCGGCTCTTTCCGGACCCATCATCGCAGCAGTCCTTGTGTTCTACGCGGTCGGGTTCTACTTGCTGGGATATTTGAATTCGCGCTTAATGAACAAGACCTATAACAGCACACAAATCGGACCATTGCAGTTGCACAGCACGTTGCGCGGCCGGGACCTTGGAAATCTCTATCTCACAAACACCATCGCGGTGTTAGTTAGCTTAGGCTTGTTGATACCCTGGATAAAAATTCGCATGGCAAAATACAAAGCGAGTCGCACCGAGTTTCTTGCTAAAGATATGGCCGACATCAGCGCCATCGAACAGTCGGATACAACCGCTATCGGTGAAGAGCTAGGTGATATTTTCGATCTCGATATCGGACTGTGAATATTCGCATAAGCGGCCGTTTGTACGACGGGGTGTCGGCGACGTCAACGCCAGTGAAGGCCGTATGCGACGGATCCGGATGGCTGAGCATAGAGGACGTAGATTTCGGCGCCATCACGATAGCGGATATACAATTCTCTGAACGAGTGGGAACAATACCGCGAACCATGCAATTTCCAAACGGAAAAATGTTCGAATGCGATGATAACGATTCAATTGATCGATGGTTGAGCCAGTGTGGGCATCAAACCAGCTGGCAGCACCGCCTTGAACGCAACGGATCATTTGCGGTGGCTGCGCTCGTCGCTCTGGCATTAGTGATACTGGTATCAGTGCGTTGGGGGATCCCGCAGATCAGTAACCTGATCGCAGCGCGGCTTCCCACAGAAGTCGATGTTATGATCGCGAACGGCACGCTTGAAGCGCTGGATGAGACGATATTTGAGAGATCCAAATTATCCGATCTTGAACAGCGTCCGGTTCTAGAAAGATTTAATCAACTCGCGGCTTATAACCACGAAGTAAATTTTAATTTAGTATTTCGTGGCGGAGGCTGGATAGGGCCGAATGCGTTCGCGCTTCCGAACGGTACGATCATCGTCACCGATGAATTAATTTCGTTGTCCAAACATGAAGACGAACTCGGATCCGTGTTGCTTCACGAGATGGGGCATGTGGTGCATCGTCATAGTCTACGTCAGGTGATCCGGCATTCATGGCTCGCCATGCTGAGTCTCCTGATTGTTGGTGACGTGAGTTCAGCGGGTACCTTGGTACTGGCATTACCAAGTATTCTCGTGCAGTCCGCCTACTCACAGGAATTCGAAACCGAGGCCGATGACTTTGCGCTGGCACGTATGCGTGAACATAACCTAGACCCCACGCACTTAGCGAATTTTCTAGACCGCATTGAGCGCTGCGCCGCATTTGATGGGGACGCAATTTCCGAGTGCGACGGATCCGCGACAATCAATCGAGAAAACGCTACACCTCAGACGAGTGGCTGGCTGAGATATTTATCGACGCACCCGACGAACGAGCGAAGAACTGCGCGATTTAGGCGACCGAAAGACTAAAACACTTTCGTGCTGCGCGGCGCTGGCGCAAGCGATGGATCACCAGCGGCGAGTAGTTATCTCAAATTAAGCCGGACTAATGCGCAGAACCGGGCTATCTTCGACTAACAATCGACCCCACTTGCGGAGAAAACACTTTGGATAAATTCCTTTTTACGAGCGCGACTGGCACGACGGGTGATGCAATCTGCGCTAGCCTTATCGCCAAGCTCGGCCCCCTACCAATCAACGCGAACATCGGATTTATCTATGGGACAGATGGGAGCGGACCGTTAATAAGCGACGTCTTGAGTCGGCTGAAAACCGCCACCGGGATCGCGCATTGGACGGGCACCATCGGCCTCGGCATGACCGTGATGGGTCAAGAGTATTACGACAGCCCCGCGGTGGCAGTGATGTTGGCGCGTATTCCAGAGACCGATTTTCGCATGATCGAGCCACAGGCAATCGACGTCTCGAATTTTGTCGCGCAACATGTCGATTGGCTCGCGCACGACGAATATTATTTCGGTGTGTTGCATGCAGACCCGACCAATAATCGAACCCCGGCACTCATTGATGCGCTCGCCGAAGCAGTGCCGAACCCATTCTTCGTTGGCGGGATGACGTCGGCTACCGGGCATCATCTGCAAATAAGCGACGAGGTCACCAGTGGGGGCGTGTCGGGCGTTCTATTCTCGAGTCAGGTGCCCATTGTTACTGGGCACACTCAGGGTTGTTCTCCGATCGGCGCGAGCCATCTGGTGACCTCTTCCCAACGGAATATTGTCATTGAACTTGATGGTCGCCCAGCGCTGGATGTGCTGCGTGAAGACGTCGGAGAAGTTATCGCGAAAGATCTGCGCCGCATGGCCGGATATATTTTCGCGGCGCTGCCGATTTCCGGGTCCGACACCGGAGACTATCTGGTGCGCAACATCGTCGGTATCGACGAAGAACAGCAATTAGTTGCTGTGGGCGAGATGATTGTCGAGGGGTCACAACTGATGTTTTGCCGAAGGGATGGCACATCAGCGCGGCAAGACATGGAACGAATGCTCCAAGATATAGCGCATCGCGCCAACGGTAATGCGCGCGGCGCGCTGTATTATTCGTGTCTCGGTCGCGGTCGGCATCAATTCGGCGAGAATTCCGAAGAGCTGAAAATGGTCAAAGACGCGCTCGGTGATATTCCGCTGGTCGGTTTCTTTGCAAACGGCGAAATCTTTCACAATCGCCTCTATGCGTATACCGGCGTACTCAGCGTTTTTTGCTAAACTTCACGCCGACACGAAGCGATCTCCCGCGGAATTTGCGCACGCTCTACAGCTGCCGATAGACACACAGTTCGCGCTGCATCGTAGCGGCAACCGCATAGCCAGCTGCCTTGTGCATGCGGTATTACGCTCCAGAAAAGCCTAGCTCGGCGAATACCGGTCAGTCGTAAAACAGCATAGCAAATCGCCTAGCTCACGAAAGATCGCCAAGCGCCTGAAACTCTGGTTAGCCGGAATACCAGCCGCCTGTCGGACTTAGGAACAATCTACTGCGCTGCTGGGACAGCGGCCCAAAAACGCGCGGTTTCTCGTTACCTAGATCCACTACACGCCTCAAAATCGCACATTTTTTGGCTCGTTTTCCCACCATGCTCGCTACGATTGCCTAAGTCCGACAGGC
>JAQCEL010000240.1 GCA_027618655.1 Pseudomonadota bacterium
CAACTCATTGATGTGTCCTCGGAATAGCAACGCTAAATGCGCGTGAGCATCATAGCGCTCGGCGCGAAGATAATCTTCCGGTGACATCGTGATTGGATGGTCCCTCGTGGTCGCGTTCGCCCACTTGTACAGATGGCAAGGCCGCGATCCTTTTCATCAGCCCGACCAATGATTCCCTGATCGTTTCGAAATGCGCCACAATATGCCGATGGCGAAATATTACAGGTCGAATTAAATGGCGCAATTTGCTTGCAACAGGATCGGAGCGTGGTTCTTGGGTCTGCTATTGCTCAGCCCCTGTGTGTACTCAACAGACGGATCGATAGGCGGTACGATTGTCGCGGACGGGCAGCCAGTTGCGGGCGCAATGATCACGGCGTTAGCACAGACTAGTCGGATCGCTATAACGGTTTTCAGCGCAGCGGACGGAAGCTATCGAATTCAACAGTTAGGATCGGGAAGCTATGACGTCGCGGTTAAAGCGCCCGGCAAGAAAACACTCCGTCAGACTCAGACTATTAGCGCCGGCAAAATTGTGCGTTTCGACAGCCAATTGCAGTCAGATCCCGAATTCCTAACGGAGATTACCAGTGCGCAATGGTTGGAGTTACTGCCCGAGGGTGACATGAAACGCGAGTTCTTGCTCAATTGCGGCAGCTGTCACGAAGTCTCGCACAATCGGATCATGCGCAACGGCGCTCCGCGAACTCGCAGCGAATGGGCGCAAGCCATCGCACTCATGAGGTCGATCGATGTCTACGGGCTAACGCCACCAGATTTTGACGACGCGCGCTATGCGCAGTGGCTCGCAGAACATCTCGACGCGCAAGCAATCGCGCGACTGACGCCCGCCGCGTTGCCTTCTGGTGCCGTGCTCAACGCTCGGATCACCGAATACCCCGTGCCAAAGACGCCCTCATTGCCGCACGATCTCGTGATCGGACCGGACGGCCGAGTGTGGGTTACGGCGTTTTATAACAATGTTATTTGGGCGCTCGATCCCGCGACGGGTAAGACAACGTCGTATCCCGTGAACGAGACACCCGAGGTGATGGGACAAGTACGCGCGCTGAGTTTCGACAGCGAAGGGATGCTATGGGTACTCCTTGGCGGTACGCAATCGGTTGTCAGACTCAATCCTAAAGATGGCGCGATTGAAACGTTTGCTGTCGGTATGTACCCACACAGCATCGAAGTAGATTCGACCGGGAAGCTATGGTTCAACGACTATATTTCTAACCAAGAGCGGATCGGGAGCATCGATCCAGTTAATGGCGAACTTGAGTTATTCGACATGCCGAGTGCAGGACTCACGAAAGAACAAGGTTTACCGCTGCTCTACGGTTTGCAGATCGATCGCGACGATGCTATTTGGGGCACGATGCTGGCTGCGAATAAATTATTCCGCTTCGATAGTAAAGACAAAACGGCGCGGCTATTCGCTATGCCAAGCCCGAATTCGGGACCACGACGTCCAGGTATTGCGCCAGATGGTTCAGTGTGGATCCCGGAGTTCAACACCGGGACAGTCACGCGCTTCGACCCACAATCGGAAACGTTCGAGCCCCATGAGTTCGGTTTATCAAGCTTAGGGCTCTATGACGTCGCGGTCGATCAAAAATCCGGTCACGTGTGGGCCGCTGCGTCCTTAGGTAGCGCGATGCTGCGTTTGGATCCGAAAACCGGTCAGAAAGATGTCTTTCCGTTTCCCACTGAACCGGGCTACCCGCGGCATATTGCGATCGACCCGAACAACGGCGACGTGTGGACAACGTTGTCATCGATGCCGGATGCCGATCCTAAAATCGTCCGCATCGAACTATCCGGTGGCACGAACTAGCGCGGCCACGATCGGCAAAGGAGTACGGCCTTGAGCAACGTAGTCTGGCTCGACGATGAAAGGGCGCAGCAGCGCGAGAATGTCGGCGGTAAAGGTGCAAATTTAGCCCGTCTGCTGGCGGTCGGATTACCGGTCCCTCGGGCGTTTGTGGTGCCGACCGACAGCTATCGAGAATTCATTGAGGCGTGCGGTCTCGCAAAAATTATCGATTCCACGATCGGCGCGCTTAATTACGCAGATGCGACGAGTCTAGAGCGTGCGACAGCCGAATTGCGCAGACACTTCCTCGCTCCGGCGGTTCCGTTCGCGATTGAATCAGTCGTTCTACAAGCCTACGCCGCGTTGGGCGGGGCGGGTACTTATGTCGCGGTGCGATCGTCAGGGACAGCTGAAGATACTGCCGAGGCATCCTTCGCAGGATTGCACGACACTTACCTCGATATATGCGGCGAAGCGGAATTAATCACCGCGATAAAACGCTGTTGGGCATCGCTGTGGAGCGCGCGCGCAACCGCGTATCGCTACGCAATGGGGTTTGATCATCGAAACGCAGAACTTGCAGTCGTCGTGCAAACCATGATTGAGGCAGACGTCGCTGGCGTGCTCTTCACCGCAAATCCGTTAACTGGAGCGACTGACGAGAGCGTCATCAACGCGAGCTGGGGACTCGGGGAATCTGTGGTCTCTGGTGTGGTGACGCCGGATGAGTTCACTCTCTCGAATACAGATTTCAGCCTGCGCCGACACTCACTGGGGGATAAACGCACTGAGGTCGTTCGCGATCCGAGTTCGAATTCAGGAACGATTTCGCGCGAGGTCGCAGCAGCACGTCGTGACGCGCCATGTCTCGCTGCCGAACAACTCCGGCGCCTGGGCGCGATCGGAGCGCAAGTGATGGCGCATTATGATGGTTTACCGCAAGACATCGAATGGGCTTACGCAGACGCTAAGTTTTACGTGCTGCAATCGCGCGACGTTACCGGAACGACGTTTGCTTGGGACGAAGCAGTAGACCGCTGGCAGAATTTTCCAGACGTGGCAGAGACCGTTTGGTCGCGCGCTTTCGCGGATGAATGGTGGACGGGTGCAGTAACCCCTTTGTTCTATTCCGTGCGGGCACAAGGGCAAACCGGTTGCCATGCGAGTGCGTTAAAAGTGATGGGTTTGACTGCGCAAGCTGGGCAGCGAATATTTAAATACCACCAGGCCGAGGTGTATTGGAATGCATCATTAGAGCGACGCGAAGCGCAGCAATTCATTCCGCGTTTTTTACGCTCGCCGGCAGCGTTGGGCCGCGTTCCGCCAGCGTGGTGGGAAGACACGATTAAGGCCCCGTTCTCGTGGTTTGGCTATGCAAATATTGTTCGACGCCTAATCGCCCACGGCATGGGGCCGTCGAAATGGATCGATACGGTTTACGCTGATCTGCGAAACAAAACAGCAGACGCGGACGGCCTTAGCGTTGAAGTGATTGCCGATCTCGATGACGCGACGCTCGAATTCTATCTCGAATCCCGGATCGAATATTTCATCGAATTCAATCGCCGCCAATGGGCCGGCTTTTTCATTTTTGCGCCAGGATTGTTGCTGTTCTTAGGTGATTTACTCAATCGTTGGTACACCGGATCGAACGAACACGCCTATGCCGATCTGCTGACTGGACTGCCGCAGCAAACCGTAACGTTAATAGAAAACGAGCAGTTGTGGCATCTCGCGCAAATGATCCGCCATTCGGAGATCTTGCAAAAGCTTTTCGAGGAGCATGCGGGTGCATCGTTCTTTGAGGCCGCGGCGAGCCACCCAGAGGGTCAGGGGTTTACGATCGCCTACGCCGAGTTTATGCGCGAGCATGGCCACCGCGGCCAAGCGGATCGCGACTTTTGGTTCCCGCGCCGGATCGAAAATCCGGAAGGCGACTACAACGCGTTCAGAGTTATTTTAAGCTCACCGTCTTCCACGAGCCCTGCTGCCGCAGAGGAGTCGACCCGCATCGTACGGGAGTCGGCGATCGACGAGATTCTCGAGAATCTGCGAGGTCAACTCATGGGCTTCGCGAAACGCCGGATCTTCAAACTCGTTCTCCATCACGTTTATCGTTTCCTGCAAGTGCGTGACGATGAACGCCACTATATCGATCGGATCACGTGGTCTAAAAAGAAAGTCTTACTCGAGATTAATCGTCGATTGGTCGACCGTGGTGTGTTGGACAACCCGGACGATTATTTTTTCTTGAGCAAACAGGAGCTCTATGAATTACTGCATGGCCGGCGTGACGATCGACTCACGCGCGCCAAAATAGCGGGTCGTCGCGCGAACTTTGAGCGGTTCGACAAGAAACTCGTGATCCCACCTGCGTTCTTGCAATGTGGTGAGAGGATTGATCTTGAACAAAAGAGCGACATCAACGTCACGCCTGACGGCGTGTTGCGCGGCCTCGGTACAAGCCGCGGAAGGATTTCTGGACCCGCGCGGATCATCAAAAGCCTGGAAGAAATAGGTCGGATCAAGCAAGGCGACATATTAGTTTGTCAGGCGACCGATCCCGGATGGACGCCAGTATTTCTCGTGATCGCAGGCCTCGTGCTCGAAACCGGCGGGATGCTTGCTCACGGGTCATGCCTCTCGCGCGAATACGGCTTACCCGCTGTGCAACTGCATAATGCCATGAACCTGATCACCGAGGGCGCGATGATCACGGTCGATGGTGAGACAGGGTCGGTTACCGTCCAGTAGATAATGATCTGGGCGAACCGATCCCGGATTATGTCTGACGCGCAATGACGAAGATCGGGATCTGTCGCGACGTTTTCGCTTGGTAGGCCGTGTAGGGTGGGAACACTTCTATCATTGTTGTCCATAGTCTGGTGTGTTCTGCACCTTCGGCAAGCGTGGCGCGACCCTCGAATGTATCTGCGCCGACTTGCACGATGACCTTTGGTTCTGCAAGTAGATTGAAGTACCAGCTCGGATGCGTATCGGCGCCACCTTTGGAACCGACAATCAGGTAGTTGTCACCGTCGACGCCGTAGAGCAGCGGATGCGTATACGATTTCCCCGATCGATGCCCAAGAGTCGTCATTAACAAGCACGGTTGCGCTTGCGAGCCGCCCACTGCGGTTGCGTCCCATAGGTGTCCGTCTCGCCCGTTCGATGCTTGATAGTCATCGAGATGATCAGCAATCCAACGCGGTAGCGCACCTTTTTCCAATTCGCGTAGTGTGTCGTCGACATCGATATCGGCCATGATTGGGACCTCCTAGGTTCTGGGAACATGGTAGATTATTAGTTCGATCGGCGGTACCGAATATTCGGGCTATCAGATACCCACAAACACGCGAGCGCGGTTTAGCATGCTCGGTCGCGTGGCCAGATTAATAGGGGAAGCGAGTGATGGATTTCGGAATTTGCGTGGCCTCGCGGGTCACTGACATCGACTACGTCGTGCGCGCCGAGCAACTCGGTTACAGCCACGCCTGGTTGGCGGATTCGCAAATGATCTGGTCAGATTGTTATGCAGCACTTGCTTTGGCCGCGGTTCGGACTTCGACAATAAATTTAGGGACTGGTGTTGCTGTTTCTGGCACGCGCTCGGCACCGGTCAATGCCGCCAGTATCGCGACGATTAACCAGCTGGCTCCCGGCCGAACATTCTTCGGCATCGGTACGGGTAACACCGCCATGCGGGTGATGGGTCAAGCGCCCCATCGCATTCGGCAGTTTGACGAATATCTCGACGCCTTAGGCCCGTTGTTACGCGGAGAAGAAGCTGAGTTCGAAGGAAAACCGATCCAGCACATCATGCCGGACGACGGTTTCGTGA
>JAQCEL010000241.1 GCA_027618655.1 Pseudomonadota bacterium
AGAAGTTGATGAAATTGGTCGAACCATGCCCGTTCAGGCAGGTTTTCCACTGCAACAATTACAAGCCACAGCCGATGAGAAGAATTTATTTTTCCCGGTCGATCTCGGCGCTCGCGGGTCGTGCCAGATCGGCGGAAACGTGTCGACTAATGCGGGTGGTAACCGGGTCATCCGCTTCGGCATGATGCGCGATAACATTCTCGGCATTGAAGCCGTATTGGCGGATGGAACGATCATTTCATCGCTGAATAAAATGATTAAGAACAACGCCGGTTACGATCTCAAACAACTGTTCATTGGTAGTGAGGGAACGCTCGGCATCGTTACCCGATTGGTGTTGCGTTTGCGCGAGGCCATTTCGTCAGAAGATACCGCGTTCGTCGCATTCGACGATTTCGATCAAGTGACCACATTTTTGAAATATGTCGACGGCGCGCTGGGCGGCGCTTTAAGCGCCTACGAGGTGTTGTGGCACGATTACTACGATTTAGTGACGACTGCACCGGCGACGAATAGACCGCCGGTCGAAGCCACCAGACCTTTTTACGCGATCGTCGAATCGCTCGGTTCGGTTAGCGGCCGTGAACATTTCGAGGCGGTCATGATCAAGGCGCTTGAAGATGGACTCATAGCCGACGCTGCGGTGGCGCAATCAAGTGGCGATCGGGCCGCCATGTGGGCGATCAGAGACGACGTGGAGCAGTTCTTTCGCTACGGGCCGCCACAAATTTTTGATGTCAGCATTGGGGTTCGACATATCGGAGAATACGTCGATGAAGTGAAGCGGCGTCTAAAGGAACACTGGCCTCATCATTACTGCTATACATTTGGTCACATCGCGGACGGCAACATACACTTCGCCATTACCGTGCCTGATCGCGACGAAGCTATCCATCTTGGTGTCGAACGCGCGGTCTACGAACCGTTGCGGCCATATGGTGGTTCAATTTCTGCCGAGCACGGTATTGGATTGGAAAAAAAGGAATATTTACCGATATCGCGAAGCGACACTGAAATCAAACTGATGCGTCACTTAAAGCACGCATTGGATCCGCGTGGTATTTTAAATCCAGGAAAAATATTTGAGTTTGAGGACGCTGTTTGATTCTCAGCGAATGTTTTGTGTGTGATCGAGTGAGCGACCCGCAGTTCACCGATGACTAACCTCGATATTTCAGCCCCCTACGAAAGCGCCTTAGCGGTTAAACCCGATTGGTTAGATGCCAATGGCCATATGAATGTCGCTTACTATTTGAGCGCATTCGATGACGGCGGCGAGGTGTTTTTTCGTGATTGCGGAATTGGCTGGGACTATACTCGCGAGGGCATTGGCTCAATTTTCATATCAGATTGCGACCTCAACTTCCGTCGCGAATTGTTCGCAGGCGATCCGCTTAAGATAGAGACGACGTTGATCGATTGGACTGCGAAGCTCGTTCATACCTATCAAGCTTTGTACCATCGAGGAACCGGGGAACTTGCCGCGAGCGCGGAAATGCTGTTCGTGCACGTCGCGTTCTCTGATCGAAAAAGTATCGCAATGCCGGCTAGAGCTCAGACCCGGCTGGGCGAAATTTTAAAGATCCATCGCGCATTACCGCGACCGAATAATTTAGGTAGAAAAATTGAAATCAAACGTTCACGCAAAGATTAGATCGCGCAGCCCGAGTTTCGGCAAACGCGGCATGGTCGCGTCTAGCCAAACGTTGGCAAGTCAAGTCGGACTCGATATCTTGAAGAACGGCGGCAGTGCCGTCGATGCTGCAATAGCAACCAACGCAATGTTGAGTCTCGTCGAACCACACATGTGCGGTCCGGGCGGCGATCTATTTGCGATCGTGTGGGATCCCGGCGAGAAAGAGTTGGTCGGTCTAAACGCGAGTGGGCGAAGTCCGGCGGAACTATCTTATGCATCACTCAGCGCTCAGCTGGGTGGCTCGGCCACAATGCCCGGTCGCGGGCCACTCGCGTTGACCATGCCCGGGGCAGTCGACGGTTGGTGCGCGCTGCACGAGCGTTTCGGTCGCCTACCGTTCGCCGAACTTTTCCTATCAGTAGTGGACCATGCACGCCACGGCGTGGTGATCGGCCAACGGACTGCGCAAGCTTGGGCTGATGCTGTCCGTGGGGTCGTCGAGGATCCCATGCTTGCTAAGCTTAGCGGCCCGTTTCCCAAGACGTTTGAAATCGATGGTGCGCCACCGCGCCCGGGTCAGGTATTTTGCAATCCCGATCTCGCGCGAACCTACACAGCGATCGGTGAAGGCGGGCGTAAGGCATTTTACGAAGGTGATAACGCGCGATCGATGGTTGAGTATTTGCAGTCTGTTGGCAGCGCCGTCACCGAACAGGATCTTTTAGCAAGTCATTCTGAATGGGTGGTCCCGTTGACCACGTCGTACCGCGGCTATGATGTTTTCGAATTACCGCCCAACGGGCAGGGACTATCGGTTCTGCAAATATTAAATATCCTAGAAGCCTACCCGCTGCGGGATTTTGGACCCGATAGCGCGGATTATTGGCACGCGTTTATCGAAGCGAAAAAATTGAGTTTCGAAGATCGAGCTCGCTACTATGCCGATCCTGAATTTTCGGACATCCCAACGGCCAGGCTCATTGATAAATCGTACGCTGAAGGCCGACGCGCACTGATCAACGATAAGGTGGCGGCGAGCGATTTTTCGTATGGCGACGTTGCTGTGCCGGGAAGCGACACGACCTACCTCTGTGCGGCTGACAACGACGGCATGATGGTGTCACTGATCCAAAGCATATTCTCGCCTTTCGGATCCGGCTTAGTTCCGCCAGGGAGTGGGTTTGCGCTGCAATGTCGGGGTGCGGGATTTAGTCTCGATCGAGACCATCCCAATTGTTACGCCCCCCGGAAAAGACCGTTCCACACCATCATTCCCGCCTTCGTGATGAAAGACGATGTCCCGTGGTTGAGTTTTGGCGTGATGGGCGCCGACATGCAACCGCAAGGGCAGGTTCAAGTGCTCGTTAACATGATCGACTTTGACATGGATCCGCAAGCTGCAGGTGATGCCGCACGCATGCGTCACTTCGGCGGCTGCCAACCGAACGGTCAACGCCTTGATGGCCTCGGTGTCGTGCAATATGAAGCCGAATTCGATCGTTCTTTGATCGAAGAATTACAGCGCCGCGGGCACAAGATGCAAGAAATTGATGACTGGATCGCCGGCTTCGTCGGTGGCTATCAAGCGATTCGCTACGACTCGAATGAGGACGTCTACGTCGCCGGTAGCGAACCTCGATTAGACGGTTGTGCGCTGGGATATTAGGTCAATACCTTGTCCGTAAATCTCACTAAAGCAACCGACCGATTAGTGCTCAATGTCTAATATTGCAGTCAGTGCTCCAAAAATTGGTTTCGTCAGCCTAGGTTGTCCTAAGGCATTAGTCGATTCCGAAAGAATTATGACGCAGTTGCGCGCTGATGGTTACGAATTAGTCGCCAGCTACGCGGCGGCGGATTTAGTCGTAGTCAATACGTGCGGCTTTATCGATAGTGCGAAAGCCGAGTCTCTTGCGACGATCGGCGAAGCCGTGAATGAAAATGGCAAGGTTATCGTCACCGGATGTCTCGGCGTGCAAGCAGACGAAATCAGATCCTTGCACCCTAGAGTCCTCAGTGTCACGGGACCGCAGCAATACGCGGCGGTTGTCGAGGCGGTCCATACGCACTTGCCGTTTGTACACGAGCACAATCCCTACATCGATCTCGTCCCACCTCAGGGTATCAAGCTAACCCCGCGCCATTACGCGTATCTTAAGATTTCTGAGGGATGCAATCACAAATGCAGTTTTTGCATTATCCCTTCGATGCGTGGAAAGTTAGCGAGCCGTCCTATCGGGGAGGTGATGGATGAGGCGCAACGCTTAGTCGACAGCGGGGTACGGGAATTACTCATCATCTCGCAAGACACCAGTGCCTACGGAAGTGATATCAAATATCGCACCGGATTTTGGCAGGGGCGGCCGTTAACTGCCGATATGTTAGGACTGTGTCGGGCGCTCGGCGAACTCGGGGTGTGGGTCCGCCTCCATTATGTGTATCCGTATCCACACGTCGACCAAGTCATCCCGTTGATGGCTGACGGCTTGATCTTACCTTATCTCGATATCCCGTTTCAGCATGGCAGCCCGCGGATCCTAAAACAGATGCGTCGCCCCGCTCACGCGGAAAATGCGCTGAACAGAATCGCACGGTGGCGAGAAATTTGCCCTGACATCACTTTGCGCAGTACTTTTATCGTCGGGTTTCCTGGCGAAACTGACGAAGACTTCGACTTGTTATTGGATTTCATCGAGGCAGCGGAACTTGATAGGGTGGGATGTTTCCAATATTCACCGGTCGCGGGTGCGGCCGCAAATGAACTCCCTGGTGCGGTTTCGGATGCTGTCAAAGAGGCTCGTTGGAACGAATTCATGCAATGCCAACAAGTGATCTCCCGCGAGCGTTTGGCGCGTCGTGTGGGACAGTCGATGCAAGTTTTGGTAGATTCCATCACTGATGACGGGCCGGTAGGACGGAGCTCGGCTGATGCCCCAGAAATTGACGGCGTCGTGCATCTTTCGGGCGCGGGCGCGCAACATGTGTCAGTCGGTGAACTTTACACGGTAACCATTTCGGATGCGGACGACTACGATTTGTATGGCGTCGTAAATGCAGGAAATTGAGCCGCTTAGGGCTTAAGAAACGGGCTGATCTGCCATTCCACGGTCGTTGCCTACGCTTACGCTCACGATACTGATATCGACGTTAAACGCGCGAGCGCGCTTCATTCTTTATCGCGTGTTTCTAGATCGACCCGGTTATTCGACTTAATGGACGCGATTCTGCGGAAATATGCGGCTAGAATACCTCACGAACAATCGAACACCCGTTGAAGGAGAGCGAAATGGCAATGCCCCAAGATATTTCACCGATCAATCCAGCATTGATGGATACGTTATTTAAAACGAGTGAACACGACTGGATCCCTCTACCGGATGATCCGAAACGCAGCTTCCTAAAAGTGTTGTGGACTGGCGCAGAATCCGGTCGATGGGCGGTCCAATTCCGCTGGCTGAAGGGCTACATTGCCCCACAGCACAAGCACTTGACCGCTTCACACACCTTTATTTTGTCAGGCAAGCTCGGCGTTCGCGATGGTACCTTAGATGCGGGCGACTACATCTACGAACCGAACGGGATGCTTCACGGTGCTACCGAGGCGCTAGAAGATACCGAATACTTGTTCATTTGCGATGGTCCGGTGCTGTTCTACGACGAAGACGGTTTCACCCGGTATTTAGGCTGGGAAGAACTGAGGCGTTTGCAGGAAGCTCACGAAGCTCGTACAACTAAAGCAGCTTAGAATAATAAAACGGAAGCCGCCACCGGACCAATCGGTGCTGGTGGCTATTCGTAACGCGATATCAATGCGCGGTGAAGCGCTACTCGGTCGCAGCGGTTCTCCTAACCGGTTTGCCTGCACGATTTCGTAGGTGAGCTCCTCGAAAGACCGCAAAAATGATCATTAAAGGTGCAGCTTGCCGTGCGACAACGCCTCAGCTCTTTGTAGTATAGTCAATTCCAATTCAGGAATGAGTCTGGGCGAGTTCGGTCCGGACCGATAGGGGCTGGATTCAGGC
>JAQCEL010000242.1 GCA_027618655.1 Pseudomonadota bacterium
TTATTCTCTAAGCGCATGCTCTCAATTCCTCTTTTACTCAGTTACGGGGCCTAACCCCTTTTCGTGATCGCGATCTGCCAGCGCGGGCATGGTCGCGGGCTAAAGCACGAGCATCATAACAATAGCGATGGACGTCAATTAAACGCTATGAAACCATCGCCGTTATGGTAATAAACAACGACGAACAAGCGTCTTTAGCCCTCGCCCATCTTTATCACAGCTGGATCACTGGCTTGGTATTAAGCTTAGTCGCACACAAAGGTGCAGATCTCGCGACGCAGTTCCTTTTTCGATTATTTCGTCAGCAGCATTTAGAGCGCTTTCTCCCTGGCTTGGTGAAGCTCGGGCTGGATAAACTTCCGCATGCGGTGGCCGCAGCCCAATATCATTATTTTTCGAATCAACTCGGAGGTGTGAAAGTCGAGTACCTGGAAGTGAGTGATCGCAAAGCCTGGGTCCGCTATCCACCGCCACGCTGGATTTGGTCTGGCACCGCGATTTGCGCCATACCAGCGCAAGTTAATCATGCAATGTTGCACGGCTGGCACGCGCACAATGGCGTATCCTTAAATAATCCGCGACTCGGTTTCGTGTGTACGAAATCAACAGTCGAAGGACAACCAGGGCTTGAAGGTTACTATTTCGAATACGATCGTGACCTCAAACCTGAAGAGCGCTTGCGATTCGCACCAGATGAATCCTGCCCAGCGATCGATCGTTCGACCCTCCCGCGACTCGATGTTGAGTCCTGGCCGAGCATCCGCCAGGCGAAGGCCTATCGCAACTATTCCATGGAATATATTCGCAACAGCCTGCCGATATTGATCGAATTACTCGGCGATGATGAAGCATTGCGTATCGGACGCCTGTGTGGTCGTCAGATCGGTATGCAACATTATGACGAGATCAGCGCGCGTTTAGGGATAGCTGGTGACGACAGGACGAGCTTCCTCGACTTGCTCAAGATCCTATTAGTTGCCTCGGGCGATGACATTGAGTCATGCGGCGATGAAATCCACCGCACATCATGGCGCTTGTTCGGCGATATTCCGACAAGCGATCTACTTTTCGCCGTGTGGCGTGCACCGTTCGAAGGCCTGCTGGCCGTGCACAATCGCTTTCTGCAATTCGAGCCCGGTCTAGTCGAGCAGTTTAAGCTGACTGATTGCTGATATTGAAAGGAATCGCGACCTGAATTTCGCGACGCTTGGGCTCATCCGCCGCAGATCGCTTTACTCACAAGCACCTAGCCGTCGACAATAAGTCGCAATCACATTCAAACGAGGAACTTGACGATGCGAGGTCTATTCGATCTAACAGGGAAAACGGCGCTCATTACGGGATCGAGTAAGGGCATCGGCAAAGCCATTGCGACCGAAATGGCGCGCCAGGGCGCTCAAGTCGTGATCTCGAGCCGCAAAGAAGATGCCTGCCAGGCGGTTGCCGATGAAATCAATGCCGAGCTCGAAGGGCAAGCCGGCGGCGCCATTGTGATCGCCGCACACATTGGCCATAAAGAAGAGCTACAGCGACTCGTCGATGAAACGCGCGCCGCACTCGGCAAAATCGATATCTTGGTGTGTAACGCTGCGGTCAATCCGTACTACGGCCCGATGAAAGATATGCCTGATTCCGCGTTCGAAAAGATCCTCAGCATCAACATCCAGTCGAATCACTGGCTGATGCACATGGTGCTGCCCGAAATGGTCGAACGCCGCGATGGCTCAATCATAATCGTCTCGTCCATTGGCGGCCTGCGCGGCAACGAAGTCATTGGCGCGTACTGCATTTCCAAAGCCGCCGATCTGCAAATGGTGCGGAACTTATCCTGTGAATATGGACCGCACAATGTGCGGGTCAACGCGATTTCACCGGGCTTGGTGCGCACGGATTTTGCCCGGGCCTTATGGGAAAACCCCGAAATACTCGATAAACGGACCCAATTTGATCCGCTGCGCAGAATCGCCGAACCGCGCGAAATTGCTGGTGCGGCAGTCTATCTCGCATCCGACGCGGGATCTTTTACGACCGGACAAAACATCGTCGTCGACGGTGGCGCAACAATTAGCTAACCGGCATCCAAAAATGCGCAGTAGCTGCTCGTTTTGCTTGCTCGACACTGTTTATACTACGCACCGAAATTAATGATCGTGGGGATTACCGTGGGGAAATTTGAAGACCAAGTTCAAAAAGTAAAATCTGGCCAGGGATTTATTGCAGCGCTGGATCAAAGCGGTGGCAGTACGCCAACAGCATTGGCGCAATACGGCGTCACCAAGGATGCGTGGTCGAGCGAGGAGGAAATGTACCAAGTCGTCCATGCCATGCGCACCCGGATCATGACGAGTCCGAGCTTTAGTGGCGCTGGCATTGTCGGGGCGATTTTGTTCGAAAACACCATGGATCGCGAGGTCGAGGGTAAACCGACAGCAGATTATCTTTGGGACGTAAAAAATGTCGCGCCATTTCTGAAGATCGACAAAGGTCTGGCAGATGAACAAGACGGCGTGCAACTGATGAAGCCGAACCCAGGGCTGGGTGAATTACTGAAAAAGGCGAAATCGAAATCTATTTTCGGCACCAAGATGCGCTCCGTCATCAAGCAGGCAAGCGCCACTGGCATCAAAGCAGTCGTCGACCAGCAATTCGAAGTTGGCGCTCAGATCATTGCGGCTGGTTTAGTGCCGATCATTGAACCGGAAGTTGACATCCATTGCCCGGACAAAGCGCAAGCTGAAGCCTTACTTAAACCTGCACTGTTAGCTGCACTCGATAAACTCGGACAAAACGACCTCGTGATGCTGAAATTGACGTTGCCAGAATCGGATAATTTCTACGCCGAATGTGTCAGCCATCCGAATGTGCTGAAAGTTGTCGCCTTATCGGGCGGATACAGCAGAGACGAGGCCAACCGACGCTTAAGTCTCAACAATGGCGTGGTTGCGAGTTTCTCGCGCGCCTTAGTGGAAGGTTTAAGCGCACAACAATCAGATACAGAGTTCAATTCGATGCTCGCGAATTCTGTTGCGAGCATTCGCGCGGCATCGATCACTTAACACGCGCAAAGCGTCGCGGCCTAGTGAAGACGCTTGGCCGCGACTCGCCTCACACTCACATACCAGCACGCTAATCGATTGAGCGGCGAGTTCGCCGCCCAGACAGTCGTAGACTTTGCTAGGCAAGGCTTTTATCCTCTGTGCAAGCCACGTTTACCGACCAATCGGAACAATAATTACGCCATGTCTAAGCTACTCCTGTTACGAAAATCCGCGCTAATCCTTGGTTTAACGATAACGTTCGGCGCCTCGGCGATGGACCTGCCGACCATCGACGACCCAGTAATTCAGGCCTGTGTCGACCGGATGATGCCAACTAAAACATTATCCCAAGGCTTGAGCTTACGTTCGTTCGACGATTCGGGTCTCATCGAAGAATCGGTCGCCAGACTCTATTGGGGTCGTGACGAGAAAGGTAAATCGCGCGGCGTGATCCGCTTGAGCGCGCCTCCAAGTCGCAAAGGACTGGCTGTACTGATGATCGAAAGCGATGCCGACGAACCGACAATGTATTGGTATATCCCCGACTTGAAACGGTCGCGCAGAGTCACGGGTCAGCAACTCGCGTTTTCTATGGTGGGTACGGACTTTAGTTATGAGGAGTTTTCGCACTTCCAAAATACGGCGTCCGAGGCTCAAACGAAAAGAGTTGAAGATCAAACGCTGAATGATATTGCGACTTATGTTTTTGAAACCACTTCCACCGCCGCCGACCCGCAATACAGCCGCATTCTCACGTTCGTGGATCAAGCCCGTTGCGTCCCCTTACAGACACAATTCTTTGCCCCAAACGGAGAATTAAACAAAGAACTGATCGCCGCGGTGGACGAAATAAAACCGGTCGGCGATAGATTCATCCCGCATCATGTCACCATGTATGATCGCAAAAAGAATACGCGCACGGAGTTGATTATCGACGACGTAGAAATTGACAACGACTTGAGCGACGCCATCTTCAGTCTCAATCGCCTCGATATGGCCCCTTAAGAACAGCCAACAGCTAATCATTGGCAGCCACCTTTGATTTCCAAAATCCTGGATTTTTTCGTCGATCATGCCTATGCGGTGCTCGGGATCGCGCTGATAATTTCTTGTTTCGCACTTAACAAAACAATCGACTTAGACAATCGACGAGTCAACATCGCAGTCGATTCTTCGATCGAAAACCTGCTACCAGCCGACGGACCGGCGCTCAAAGTCTACTCCGACACGCGCAAGAAATTTGTCGGCGACGACATCTTAATAGTCGTATGGCTTGCCGACGATCTATTTTCTCCCGAACGCCTCGCAGCATTAAAACGCCTGACTGCGCGGCTGAAATCGATGTCAGGCATCGAATCAGTCGACAGCCTTGCGAGTGCTACCTACATCCGTGCGGAAGACGACTTCACCGAAGTCAGCCCGTTTCTCGACACCCTACCGACGACACTGAAAGAGGCGCTAAGCCTCAAACAGGACGCCTTGGATAACCTCTTATACATCGGTACCTTGGTCTCACATGACGGTCGCGGAACAATGTTAGCAGTACGTTTTGATCCAGCGTTAGACACCAGGGAGCTCGGCACCAAGGTCGATGCGATTGCGGCCGCATCCAAAGAAGAAGCCGGCGGCATCCAGCAATTCGTCACGGGGCCGATCGTTGCGCGACTGGAAACAGGCCGGACCTTGTTTTCCGATGTGAAACTCGTCTTTCCCTTAGCTGTGCTCGCAACCTTCTTAGTTAGCCTGGCCGGATTGCGCTCGGTGCCAGGGGTCTTATTGCCGCTGTTGATTAACGGCTTTTCCTTGTTGATCACTATCACGATTTTTATCCAATGCGGTTATGCGCTTAATTTTGTCACGGTGATCATGCCGCCGGTCGTGTTCGTCGTTGGATTTGCCTATTCCGTGCACGTTGTCAGTGATTTCGAAAGCGCGATGGCGGCAGGCTACGAGCGAATTGCCGCGATAAAACATTCCGTGAGAGACGTGTTTATGCCGTTAACCTTGACCGCGTTTACAACCGCAGTTGGGTTTGTCTCGTTGATGACCAGTAATATCGAAACCATTAAAGTTTTTGGTGCGTTTTGCGCGATTGGTACGCTGCTAAGCTGGTTTTGCGCAGTGAGCTTGGTGCCGGCGAGTCTGCGAATTTTACCGTCGCACAAAGCGAAAACTACTAACGGCGGATATTTGCTAAAGCTCGCGCCGAAACTATCTAAATTCGATCTCGACAATCGCAAAGCAATCTTGATCAGTGGATTCGCGATCGCGGTGGTATCGGTCTTTTTTGCGTCAAAAATAAAAGTCGGTACGGACTATTTACACAACTTTCCGGACGATAGTGAAATCAGGCGAAACTTCGCGGAAGTCGGGAAGACGTTCTCTGGTGCAGTTCCACTGCAAGTGCTCATTCAAAGCGACGTTCCGAATGTCTTTAAGAACCCGGAAGAGTTGCATGAATTGGACAAACTTCAAACCTGGCTGAAACGGCAGCCAGAGATTGGTGGCGTGGTCTCGTTTGTCGACTACATGCGGATGTTGCATCTCACTTTTGTGCCGGATATTACACCGGAGAATTCCATTCCGGGCTCGTACAATTTATCGGACCAATTGTTA
>JAQCEL010000016.1 GCA_027618655.1 Pseudomonadota bacterium
AACTGACCCAGGATTTGCATCTAAAAGTGACCCACCTGGAAGAGCCAGAGTATGGCTCAGTTAGTCTTGGTTTTTCTAATTTTGACGTCCTTGGTTTTCTTCGTCGAGCTGTGTTTAAAGCGGTAGCTGTCGTTGCCGGTTTCGACGATGTGGCAGTGATGAGTTAGACGGTCGTCATCTTGGCGTCGCCAAACACATTAGCCCACTCCGAGAAGCTCAGGTTGGTCGTGATCACAACGCTGGTCCGCTCATAGAGCTTACTCAACAAGTGGAGCAGCAGCGCGCCACCCGCCTGGCTGAACGGCAGGTAACCGAGTTCGTCGAGTAATGTTGACACCTCAGTAATGTGAAGTTGCCGGACGTAACCACCTGTTTGATTGATGTTTTTGCCAATACTCAATTCACATTACTAAACTGCACCTTAGCATCGGACTGGTGCCGCTTCGGCACTCATAGACCGGAGATTTCCGATGCAACTTACGAAGCTCTACCCGCGTTGCCACCGACGCTTTTCGTCACTTCCGATTCTTGGCCCGATCGTCGAAGGCTATGCGATATGGCTGTTTGGGAAGGGCTACCCTCGCCACCGCGTGCGGGTGCATGTCCGCAAGACACGGGTGATCGATGCGGCGCTCGGCCGTCGTGGCGTTCTTCAGCTCGAGGAAGTAACACGTGCAGACTTGGGAGCATGCCGACCAGCTTGCTCTCAGGATGACGCTGATCTCACAGGCGCCGTGCACAGCCTGATCCGTTTCCTCGATGAACGGGTTCTTCTGCCGCTTCGCGCCCCGCCTACTCGTTCAGCGATCCTTGTTGACACATACGCTGCATTTCTTCGAGCGAACCGCGGCTTACAGAACAGTACCGTCACGCAACACTCGCGCATGGCCGCTGAGCTGCTCGAGTTCGCGCCGATCTGCCGGATCCAACGTTGGCCTGGGCCCGCGCTTGTTGTTCTTGAGCGCCTGCAGCGTTCCCTCACGCCGTAACCGGCGCCAGGTGCTCAAGTGAGACGAATAGAGTCCCTCTCGGCGCAGTAGCGCACCGACCTAGCCATGCCCCTGGCACTGGTCGGCCTGCTCTAGTATCGACAGCTTGTAGGCGGTCGTGAAGGCGCGTCGGATCGTCTTCGATTTGACTTGCGGATCAGGCGTCGCAACCGTAAGCAATGGGATGGACTCCTCCTCACCCTAACAAATCGGCGTCTATGACGGCATTTGGCAACTGGTTATTTGGCGTCTGCCGAATACGAACACCGAACCGTCGCAGTTTTTCCGTGAGAAACTCGTTACTCACAGATTGATTAAGATCCGAAATATTGCCCTCCCCGTTTCTCTCGAAACGCAAGAATCGCCTCAGCGTGGTCATCGCTGGCTTTCGCGATCGCAATATGCGAACCCACAATTTCTAATGCGCTATCCAAATCCGTGTTTAACCCTTGGTAGACCGTGCGTTTGATCATCGTGACGGAATACGGTGGCAGCGCGGCGATTCGCGCTGCGATTTTATTTGTTTCGCTCATCAACTGATCATCATCAAACACGTGATTAACGAGGCCAATACTGTGCGCTTGTTCGGCATCGACGAAATCGGAGGTCAACAGCAATTCCAGCGCTTTCGCGCAGCCCACAATGCGTGGCAGATAGTACGCACCGCCACCACCAGGGAGTAGGCCAATTTTCGCATAGGTCTCGGCGAAACGAGCGCTCTTGGCCGCCGTTCGGAAATCGCAAGCCAACGCGAGATCCATACCACCGCCCGTCGCGACGCCATTGACTGCAGCAATGATTGGTTTGTTGAACGTTGCGAGACGTTTTGGGAATGCCTGGATGTAGTCAACAATGTGTTTCTTCGTCACGTGTGGTCGATTGTCGGCATTTTCGCCCATCGCAGAGACATCCCCACCAGCACAGAACCCTCGCCCGGCACCAGTTAAGATCACGACTCTGACGTCATCGCGGCGCTCGCATTCGTCTACCGCAGCAATAAGGCCGGTGAGCATCTCGTCCGCAAATGCGTTTAATTTCTCGGGTCTGTTCAGAGTAATTGTTGCAACCTTGTCAGCTACTTCGAGAATAATTTGATCGGTCATTTCAGCTTGCTCCATTTATTGCTGGTGTTCGATTGAAATACGCCGCTGCTCGCGTGCCACATCGCGGAGTTCGTATGCTAGCTGCAATGTTTGGGAATGAGAACGAAGGCAAGCGATCGATTGGCAACAGCAGGATCTGAATATCTACGGATTTTCTACTGTCTGGCCCTGTTGCAGCGGTCGATACCCTTGCTTCCACAGTTCGTTGATTGCGCCAGGAACGTATGGGACGAGATCGAAGGCTGGATCAAACGTTTCTGGCCGCTCTAACCACCATTGTAAGGCGAGGTCACAGCCGATTAATTCGATGCGACCTTCATCGTCCAGGCGTCGCGCAAGGTCAACGATGTGCCGATGTTGAGTATAGTTCTTACGGTCGAATATTTTTGTATCGTAACCATGCAGAAACACGGGGATCCGCGCTGCGCCGGGTTCGCTAGTGAATTCTTCGGCCAACCGCAGCGAGTTCATTACGCCGCCGGCGGATTTCCACGCTAGCTCTACGTAATATTTAGGCTGAGGTTCGCATTCAGATGATTCGCAGACATCGGCGATCGCGGAGGCACTTACCCACATCGTGAAGATAAAAACCCAGCAGCAATTCATTCCAGGCACCGTCGCAAGCTAAGGCAGCATCGTTCACTACGACCAACATATCGAAGCTTGGTTTCATGGTGCCGGTTTGGATATTGGTACTCAAAACGAAATCCGTATAATGCCGATGCACTCACCATTTCGCGATTCTTTCGCCGTAACCACAACACCGAGAACACAATATGAACCATGAAATTAGACTCTACGGCGCTGGCTTCGCGCGCTCGGCACGCTGCCGATGGACGCTACAGGAATTAGGCATGGATTTCGAAGAGATCAGTGCCGCTAAGATGATTGGCGGCGACGAACTGCGTGAATTCCATCCCCAATCGAAAGTCCCGGCGATAGTTATTGATGGTGAACGATTATTCGAATCATCGGCGATTTGTACTTACCTTTGCGATATCTCACCAGACCAACGTCTTATCGCGGCCTCAGGTACACGAGAACGCGCATTACACGACCAGTGGGTTTCGTTTGGTTTGTCAGAGATGGAAGGTTATTTGTGGAGTAACGCCAAACACACGGGTTTCTATCCGGAGGAAAAAAGAGTCACGGCAGTAGTTGAACGAAATACGGAAGAATTCCGCAAAGGCGCCGCGGTGCTGGACAACGCCCTCAGTGAAACGCCGTTTCTTGTTGGCGGAAACTTCAGCGTTACGGACATTATCCTCGGTTGGACCGTTAATTGGGCACGCCGCATGGGACATCTCGGTGATTTTCCAAATCTGCAGTCTTATCTCGATCGGTTGTTCGCGCGCGAGCACTGCGCTCTAAACCCAGAGTAAACGCAGTACTCGATGCCCCCTGCACAACATCGCCGCTTTGACTTAGCGGCGCGTGAGCCTCACCACTCACCGTCGACTAGTTTGGTGACAACCTCATAGAGATGCCGACAGGTAACTTCGCTATCGGCGAAATTTATTTCTTCGAGAGACCCGGACATCACGCCGGCCTGTGAGCCTTCGCTCGTCGCAATATCTTCGCGAAACGTATCGCGAAACAGAGCGACGGACTGTTGTTGAGAAATGAGTGCACCGGCGTTGGCAGGCTTCGGAAAATAAGTCGAGGCTTCCCAGCGGGTGGTGTGCGCATCGATGGGCCAAAACTCGTGGATGAAATAAAAACCGACCGAGGTGTCCAACAAGCAGTTTGGGAATATCGCATTGATATCGAATGAAAACAGTTCGTTTTCTTCTGGGTTCACCCCTGGTACTTTGATATTAAGGCCCGCAGCACCTTGACTAATCGCCTGGCCAGCAGTGAGCGCAAACTTCTCCGACGGATGGAGAGCAAATTCCGGATTAAACGAGAACGTTAACGAGCGGTTCCGCTTATAAAGCCGCACTGACGCGGGCCGGGCATGGGGATTACGCTTGCCCGTGAAGTACTCATTGATCGTGCCGGAGTGCACGGTTGCAACGTGATAGCCTTCCTGGAACGCGTCCTGAAAGAGCTTCCAATTAGCCTTTAAAGTCGCGCCCCAGCTCCCCGCGAGTTCCATTTCCGGAAAGGGAAAATCATTCAGTTGAACAGCAAGTTCGCCAAGTTGTTCGAGTAAGCTCTCGCGTGGCTTCTCGTCGAAATTGACGAATATAAACCCGTTCCATAATTCGCAATGCACTTCGTGCAAATTAAGTTTGCTTTTGTCGAGATCGAAGAATTGTGATTCGTCTGCGACATGACGAATATGACCTTCAGTGTCGTAGACCCAGCCATGAAATTTGCAGGTGAAAAACTTACAGTTGCCATGACCCGCAGCAATATTCGTTCCGCGATGGCGGCAAACGTTGTAGAACGCTCGAACCTTATCGTCCCTGCCGCGCACAATCACGATGCTCGTTTTCAGTACTTCGATGACTTTGACAAAGTAATCGCCATTATTTGGGATTTTCTCGGTGCGACCCATCATTAACCACATCCGTTTGAAGATCATATCGCGCTCGCGACCGAGAAATTCTTCCGATATATACGGTTCAATTGGCACCGGTCCAGTAGAAATTTCCGGAAATTTTTCGCGGTTGATACGCGCTGTGCCGTTTAATGCGTTATCGCTATCGAATGCCATCGCTAGTCTCTGGGGATTACTACGCTAACTTGAACGCGGTGTTGGTCGAGGCGCTACCACTCACCATTGACCATCTTCGTTACCACTTCGTACAAATGCCGGCACGGGATCTCAGTATCGGCGAAATTAATTTCTTTTAGCGACCCGGACATAATCCCTGCCTGGGAACCCTCGCTCGTTGCGATGTCCTCGCGGAACGCATCGCGCAATAACGCGATCGATTGATTTTGACTGATCAGCGCGCCTGCATTTGCGGGCTCCGGAAAATACATCGTAGATTCCCAACGCGTCGTGCTCGCGTCTATCGGCCAAAATTCGTGGATAAAGAAAAAACCAATCGATGTGTCTAATAACCAATTCGGGAAAATGGCATTCACGTCGAATGAAAAATATTCATCATTTTTCGGATTCACGCCGGGCACTTTTTTTGTCAAGCCGGCAACGCCTTGACTAAGCGATTCGCCGGTGCGGATAGCAAACTCTTCGGATTTGTGGATCTTAAACTCCGGATTGAACGGGATCGAAAGCGAACGATTTCGCTTGTACAAACGTACCGAAGACGGGCGACAGTACGGGTTCCGCGCACCGGTGAAATATTCGTTGATCGTTCCCGAGTGAACGGTCGCGACGTGATAGCCTTCCTGGAAAGCGTCGAGAAATAATTTCCAATTCGCGTTTAAGGTCGCGCCCCAATTTCCTGCAACGCGCATTTCCGGAAACGGGAAATCCTGCAATTGAACGCCAATTTCGCCTAATTGTTCAGCTAAAGTTTCGCGTGGATTTTCGTCGACATTGATAAATATAAAGTCGTTCCAGACCTCACAATTCACTTCATGAAGATTGAGTTTCGTCTTATCGAGATCAAAAAATTGCGACTCATCTGCGACGTGGCGAATATTCCCTTGTGTGTCGTAGACCCAACCATGAAACTTGCAGGTGAAAAATTTGCAGTTTCCTGCACCGGAAGCGATGTTTGTGCCGCGATGCCGGCACACGTTGTAGAACGCACGGACTTTTTCATCTTGACCCCGGACAATGACAATGCTGGTATTGAGTACCTCGATGGTCTTAACGAAGTAGTCGCCTTTATTCGGGATTTTTTCCATACGCCCGGCCAGCAGCCACATGCATCTAAAAATTGCGTCGCGTTCCCGAGCAAAGAATTCTTCGGAAATGTACGGCTCGATCGGTACGGGGCCGGTTGACAGTTCTGGAAATCTTTCGTGGTTTAAGCGGGCGGAAGTATTGATCGACGTGTCGGTATCAAAACCCATGCTTTGAGCTCCTGCTATTCGTTTGTGTTTGGATTGCTTTCGACGACGGTATATTTTTGCCGAACCGGCAAGATGTCGAATTTTTCGTACTCAACAGATTCCGGAACATCGGGGTTGTTGTAGTATTCAACGGCCGGCGCGACTTCCATGGTCATCAACGCGAGTTCGAGTAAATTCGCGCAGTCGCGCGGCATCGCATGCAATGGAAAATCGTTTAGAAACGAGGATATGCCGTCCAGGCGCGGCATCATCGCGTTATAGAATCGCTTCAGCTCCGCTAGTGGTTGGGCGACCCGAAAGCGATTACGTTCGATTTCCGTCGCGTGCAGCCAGTCAGGTACAAATTCTGCCAGGTCCTCAAATCCACGTGGCAGTGCGTTATTGGTCATTGTGACTCCTGCTATTCGCACGAAATTACGCGCCACTATAGCGCTTAATCTGAGCGCTATCGAATCCCAGAGTCTTATCTAACGGTAGCGGAACAGCGATGCTTGGCATCGGGGATCCGAGCGCTTTCAGCGATGTCTGACAGACGAGTTAAAGTCGTGAAGAACTCGATTCTTTGCGACTTCGCGGACCAACATTCGCGCGATGAGCTAGTCGGCTTCGAATATTTCCCCTAGACTTTGGCAAGCACTCAGTTTGATTAACCACAAGGTTCCGCCGAATGAGTATCGAGTACATGAATTCAATAACCGAGCGTTATGAACGACTCGGCTATACGCCGTACCGATGGGTCCACGCCGAAGACGCACCGCCTTTTCACCCATTACACAAACCGCTCTCCCAATGTCGGCTCGGGGTGGTTTCCACTTCCGGGGCATACGTTGTGGGGCAAGTGGCCTATCACTACAAAGACGACACCTCGGTACGTGGCATCCCTAAAGACACGCCGAATGACGCGATTCACTTTTCGCATATCACCGAGAACTATCTCGAGAACCCGCGCAAAGATCCGAATTGCATCTTACCTATCGAAGCGTTGCGCGAAGCGGAAAAGAACGGACAGATCGGCGAATTAGCCCCGGAGCTATTCTCCTGTATGGGCGGGGTCTACTCGCAGCGTCGCGTGCGCGAAGAAATGATTCCAGATCTACGCGCCAAATTCCAAGCCCAGGCCGTAGACACGGTGCTCTTGGTACCCATGTGACCCGTCTGCCATCAGACCGGGTGTCTGATAGCACGAGATCTTGAAGCACATGGCATTGCAACTGTCACGATTGGCAGCGCGCTCGACATTCTGCAAGCCGGGCGACCACCACGTGGACTGTTCGTTGATTATCCCCTGGGGCATACCGTGGGTAGACCCTTTGATCGCGATAACCAGCGAGCAATTGTCGGCGACGCGCTCGCGGCCTTTGAATCGATCACCATCCCCGGCGAGATTAGACATTTGAATTATCGATGGTCGGATAGTGACGACTGGAAGACCGAGGCGACGGATTCGAGTTCGGGAGACACGCGCGCCCCACGTGATAGGAGCCCACAATATCAAACAGCGGATGACCGGATCGCGGCGGAACAACTCTAGTACAATCAAATGCTGACAGCCGAAGCATTGATCGCGGTGATAGCGATAGCGGCAACGCCACGCTCGCTAGACAACCGATCAATGAGACGGGTGCGAGCATCGGTCGCTTCGGGGCAAAGATTTAGCGTGGTGACTTAGACAAGCTTGATGACGCACATACGGCGATTGAATCTTGCTCGCCTCGCGATTACCGACTACTAACAACCATTGAATTCGAAAAACTTAAGCCTTTAACCGTTTACGCGAGCCGCAATTAATGACCTCTAAGCTTCCGATCGTGCCGCCTAAGGAAATCACGCCACAGTGGCTGACTCAAGCGCTACGAATAAACGATATAGACGCGAGCGTGTCCGACATTGTCGTAGAGACCGTGGGTACCGGACAGCTCGGTGAGACGCGGCGCTTCCGTCTGGAATATAGCGGCGCCGTACCCGCAAACGCACCGAGGTCGCTCGTTGGTAAGTTTCCGTCCGACACTGAAGTCGCGCGACAAAGCGGGCGCGATCTTGGTTTTTATCGTTCTGAGGTTATGTTTTATCGCGAAGCAGCACATCGTGCAGTCATTAAAACACCCAAGAAATATGTTGCAGAGATTGACGATGTTGGCGACTTTGTGTTGCTTCTCGAGGATATGGCCCCGGCGGTACCAGGTGATCAAATGCGTGGCTGTACGCTAGCCGAAGCACGGCTTGCGTTGGCAGAAGCCGCGAAACTACATGCCGCATTTTGGAACGACCAAGAGTTGATGAAACAGGATTGGCTCTATGTCCCACACGGCGCGCAAGGTTTTTATACCACCGAGCTGATGGAGAGTTCATGGATTCATTTCGAGAAAACGTATCATCATCGATTCGAACCAGAAGTGATGAAGGTTTGCGAAAAGTTCGTCAAATCGCACGCCGCCTGGAACGCGCCGCGCGCGATGCCGAAAACCTATTCGCACTGCGATTTCCGCCCGGACAATATGCTTTTCGGCGGCGAGCGAGTCGTTGTGGTTGATTGGCAAACGAGTAATTTTCTCGGCAGCGGCATGGACGTCGCCTACTTTCTCGGCGGCGTATTTGATCGCGAAACGCGCCGTAACCATGAAGACGAACTTCTACACTTCTATTACGACGAATTAATCGCTAACGGCGTAACAGACTACAGCTTCGATCACCTGATGTCCGATTATCGGCATTATAGTTTCGCGGTGCTCGCGGTCATCATCAACGCCACCGTGATCGTCAAACAAACCGAACGCGGTGATCGCATGTTTATCCAGATGATCAACGGCGGCGCACATCAAGCGCTTGATAACAATGCACTCGATATTTTATCGACCTAGGAGTAGCGCATGCGCCTGGCCAAACCACATCTTGATATCGGATTATTCACGAACGACATCGCTGAACATCGCGCCTTCTGGGGTGAAGCGGTCGGTCTGCGGCTCGATCACGAATTAACCTTGGAAAAAGGTTGGGTGCAGCATCGTTATGACGCACACGATTCCGTGATTAAAATCAATCACATTACCGCGCCGCTCGACGACCAACCGCGCTCCGGCTACGTGGGTCTAAGCATTGCAGGCAGCGCCACCAGTCATTTCGATGGCCAACACCCGAACGGCGACCGAGTTAGGGTTGTACCACCTGGCACAGATGGCATTGTTGGGATTGGCATCACCGTGAGTTCGCCAGATCCCGATCGATTAATCAAGTTTTACGTAGAAGCGCTAGAGTTTGAACAACGCGCTCCCTACATTGCGTGTTGCGGTGATTCTTTATTGTTCGTCGAAGAAGGCCCTGGAGGCAGCGTTATGGAAAACTTTATCGGCCCTGCGTTTCGTTATTTGACGGTGCAGATATTCGATGCTGATGCGGCCTGCGCACAAGTCGTTGCGCGTGGCGGGCGCCTCGCGCAGGCGTGTCGGACACTTGGGGAAGTCGCTCGTTACGGACTAGTGTGCGATCCCGACGGCAACTGGATCGAAATGTCGGCGCGCGCGTCGCTAACCGGCATCATTCCAAAACCTGACGTGTAATCGAGGGATATCAGTTCGCCTCATTGTTTAAGGTCCTGAGTACTTGTCTCGATGGCGGAATCGCCGAGCCCTCCAAAGCGCGCATTTGCTCGTAGAGCGCATAGGCGTGCGGATAAATCGGCCGGACATTGTCAGGATCGATGGCACCTTTTAGCCGAACATTGCGGCTCTCGATAAGTTTTTCTTCGTCAAGGTGGGTCAGTGAAGCCAAAGCGTGCGCCCAACCGGATCGCTCACGGTCTTGCAGTTCGTTGTAGGCAACCGCACACCCGCCAAAGGTTTTTAGTAGGCTTAAGCCTTGACGGTAAATGCGCACATATTCTTCGGCGAGCTGATCGGGACCGACGTTCGTACGGCCAACGAGTAAACTCGGTAAATTCATCTCTAGCTGCCGGTAGTTCAGAATAACCCTTGGGCTGTATCCCAGCTTAAAACTTGGTTGCACGACGAGATCAAGATCACCAATTTTTAAGAATCTGCCCTGAGTCAGGGCGCGTTTCAGATGCCGGCGGGCGCGATGAATTCTGAATTTTGCCTCCAATGCAGGCGAAAACGCGTACTTGCGGCCGATACTGATATCGTATGCACGCCGATAGTGGTGTGCGGCAATTTTAATTTCACGACCTTCCATCTGCCCAGTGCGGGGATCCCAGCCACGCGGCACCTCGACACCAAAATCGGCGCCGGCATCCGCCAATGTGGCAGCGAGTAGCGACGATCCACTGCGGCCCACAGTAAGCACGAAATAGCGAACGAGCGAATCAGGTCCCGGGCTTATCTCAGACATCGTTTTCGGCTTAAATTATGAGACGTTTCTCGGCGTGGAAGTATAGCGTGGTCACATGTCGTCACGCGCATGTCTCCGGCTTCGAATTGAGAAGCCCAGAATGTACATATGCATTTAGGCACTAAACATGCTCGAAAGTCGATAAAGCGAACCTAAGCGGATGATAAAGTTAAAACAACTGAATTTAGCAAATGTTAAAATCTATCATTGATCACAAATTCGCTGCGAAATCAAGCCCAAATTCGCGTGAATTGTTGCTGTTATACACATCGCGATCACAATCAAAAACTTTTTACAACAGCAGCCAAAATTACTTTTATTTCATGCTTACCGAATTATCTAACTCATTGTTTTACATAAAATAAATGAAACTGATTAAAAAATGACCAAACTCACAAATAACGCTGCGCAAGCAGCGAATTTGACCTTTTATATGCACTTAATTCACAGCGTTATCCACAGTTTCTGTGAGTAACTACGCCGCGCCGTGCAAGCCGGTTAAATCACTCGAAATCTGCGCCGCACTCAGTCTGCGAATAAGCTGTTCGCGCCCCTGTCTGGCCAGATTCAAGCCAGCGACGAGCGTGAGTAACCGGTTCGCGGCACAGGCAACATTAGTGCGGAACCTGCCGCTCGTCGGCGGGCCAGAATCGCAAACTAAACGAGCGCTTCGCCTACTTGTAGTCGCAATCATCGTAGCGGCCGAATTCGGGTTACCCCAAGCCCTATCAGCGTCGGCGGCGGCCCGCGAACCCGTCTACAAAGCAGAATCGTTTTTATCGTTCGAAGACCAAGCTGACGGCCGATGTCAAAACTTGAGTTCCGGAGGGAAGCTGACGGTTATTCGTAACGCGCATCCAACGAAAACTATTCGGTTTCGTCTGATCCGCTACTTCGTTGATGTTCGACAGGAAGGCCGCGCGACGGGTGTACTACTGCCTGACAGCGAACCGGCCAAAATTGGATGTAATCGAGTCGACGGCAGGAGGCAACGATGGGTCGTAGAAAAAGCTGAGTTTTTGTCCGAGCAATCCCCGTAACGTTGGTGACATCAATCCTTATTGTCTGACTCATATCCGCGGTGTCGATTTTAGCGCGCGCCGACTCTCGCTGGCCCGCTGCTCTGCTAGTGATATGACTAAGGATTTAGGCGATTCGATTAAGACACGTCTCTTGGGCGCAACGGTACATCCATATTCGTCGTTTCGCGCACGATGGGTGCAAGTTCACTCAGCGCTTGCTCGTATACTTCTCGTTTGAATGAAACCACCGCACGCAACGGTTCCCAATAATCGATCCAACACCATTCGTCGAATTCTGGTTCTGCTGCTTGATTGAGATCAACGTGGTGTTCGGACGCGACTAAATTCAAAACGAACCAGCGCTGCTTTTGCCCTATGCAAAGCGGTTTTTGATTGTAGCGGATATACCGTTTCGGTAGTCGGTAGCGCAGCCAACCTTGCGTACAGCCGATCACTTCGACGTGCTCGGCGCTTAGCCCAACTTCTTCTCCGAGTTCGCGAAACATGGCAACTTGCGGCGTCTCGTTCTGCTTTATCCCGCCTTGCGGAAATTGCCAACCGGACATGCCGATCCGCCGACCCCAAAACGCCCGCCCGTGATCGTTCAACAACACAATACCGACATTGGCTCTAAACCCTTCGCTATCGATCATTTTTGCGCGCTTCTCGTGAATTGTTTCACTGGCTTGCCATATTTTTAATGCGGCATGGCCGGCTCATCATCCGACCGTGTCACGTTTTATGCTACATCACCAAATCTTTAATCGAGTTGCGTTCTTCCTTCAATTCGGTCTCGGTAGCCGTCATCCGCGCGCGGCTAAAATCATCGATCGGTAAGCCTTGGACGATTTCAAACTCGCCTTTCGATGTCCGAACTGGAAAAGAATAAATCAATCCTTCCTCGATGCCGTAACTACCGTCGCTAACAACACCCATACTGGTCCAGTCATTCGCATCCGTACCAGCGACCCAATCGCGCATATGTTCCAACGCCGCGTTCGCTGCGGACGCCGCGCTCGAGGCGCCGCGCGCATCGATAATCGCCGCACCACGTTTTGCGACACTTGGGATATAAGTATTTTCATACCATCCACGGTCTACCAGGTCGAATGCGGCTTTGCCCTTGACCGTGGCTTGGCTCAAATCCGGGTATTGCGTCGTTGAATGGTTGCCCCAAATCATCAATTTATGGATATCCGAGACGGTACTATTTGTTTGTTGGGCTAGTTGCGCCATTGCTCGATTATGGTCAAGCCGGGTCATTGCCGTAAATTGCCTGGGATTGATTTCTGGTGCGAAATTCATGCACGTCCATGCATTTGTGTTGGCCGGGTTGCCGACGACCAATACTTTGATGTTGCGATTCGCCTGAGCATTAATGGCCTTACCTTGGATCTTAAAAATCCCACCATTGGCCGCCAATAGATCCGCACGTTCCATTCCAGGTCCGCGTGGACGCGCGCCGACTAACATGCCGTAATCCGAGTCTTTGAAAGCGACGTTCGCGTCGTCACTCGTTTCAATTCCGGCGACCAGCGGAAAAGCACAGTCATCAATCTCCATCACAACACCTTCAAGTGCTTTCATGGCCGGCGTTATTTCGAGCAACTGCAAGATGACTGGTTGGTCCGGTCCGAGCATTTGCCCTGCCCCGATCCGAAAAAGAAGGGAGTAGGAAATTTGGCCGGCTGCACCGGTGATTGTTACGCGTACGGGTGATTTCATTGGTTGCTTATTCCGATTTCTGATTATTGATTATTGATCTAATGTAAATTTAGCAGTGTAAATTGGATTCACTTCATGGATGAGATTCTATCGGGAGACGTTCGCGGTGCGTTGCTCACTTGGTGAACCACGCGACGACAGCGCACGCTCCTCGCCATCCTAAGTACGCAATGGCGCCTCGGCAGAAACTTAATACCGCGTAGCCCGTATCGAGCGTGAAGATGCGGAGTTCTTTGCACAAGTTCCCAATGCCGACCACTAGCGCCGCGTAAGCTTCAGTGTACACGGGGCATTCGACAGATTTTCCAGTCTCGTTGTCAGCGATCGTTATCGTTCGTTTGCTCATCTATCTCACATTCATTGTCGGACAATACGGATAGCGTAGTGGCATCCATTCGTGAATTGCGATCGCAGTGACCATCGCGAACTGGGCTCTAGAATACCGCCCGACCTATCGGCTGAGCAAGTTACCGCAATGAGCTAGAGCGGCGAAGTAGGCTGGACTGCGATGATTTAGGACAGGTGACTCCGCGGGCAAAAAAAACCCGATAAAAGTGTGACCTTTTACGCTTAGATCTGTGAATTTATTGAATTTTTCCGTGACTTTGTTTAGAGGTTGATCAAAGATTGCGGGGCTTTGGCCGAATAAGAAACATTTGTCGCCCGATAAGGGGGCGAAGGCCCGCACGGATTAATTTTTCAAGTTTAGATCAGGTGGATAAGATGCAGCCCTCGTCGTGTCTATTTAGTGGGAATGCGGCCTTCATTGAGGGCTTATATGAGTCATATCTCGACAATCCGCGGTCCGTCTCGCCGGAATGGCAAGATTATTTTGATCGTCTACAAACCGAATCATCGACATTAGGACAAGATACGTCCCACGTTGGTGCTCGGCAGCGGATGCTGGACTATGCGCGGGCAGCTAATGCCGGGGTCGTTGTTACCACACAGCCATCAGGTGATGGCGGTTCATCCAAACAGGTTTCGGTTCTGCAGTTAATCAACGCGTTTAGATTCACGGGTCATCGTCAAGCAAATCTAGATCCCCTGAATCAATACGAGCGGCCGCACGTTCAGGAGCTGGATCCCGCGTATCACGGTCTCAACGAAAGCGATATGGGCAAAATCTTCAATACTGGTTCGCTGCATGGCCCCAAAGAAACCTCGCTAGCAGAAATATTGAATATTGTACGGTCCACATATTGCGAAACTATCGGCGCGGAGTACATGCACATCGTCGAGACGGCGCAAAAACGCTGGATTCAGCAGCGCCTGGAATCGACGCTTGGAAAACCGAACTACGATCACGAGAAAAAACGCCATTTGTTGGGTCGAATCATTGCGGCCGGCGCGCTAGAGGAGTATTTGCACACGAAATATGTGGGACAGAAGCGATTTTCGCTTGAAGGGGGAGAATCATTGATCCCGCTGCTAGACCAAATCGTGGAGGACTGTGGTCGCAAAGGCGTTAAGGAGATTGTCCTCGGGATGGCACATAGGGGCCGTCTCAATGTACTCGTCAATATCGTCGGCAAGCACCCATCAAAACTATTCGACGAGTTTGAAGGCCGCAGCCGTGAAGCGCGCTCCGGCGACGTGAAATACCACATGGGTTTCTCTTCCGACATCGAAACCCCGGGCGGTTCAGTGCACCTAACGCTGGGTTTTAATCCCTCGCATCTCGAGATAATCGATCCAGTGGTCGAAGGATCCGTGCGCGCACGCCAAGATCGGCGCGGGGACGTAGAACGAAACTCGGTAGTGCCCTTGCTTATTCATGGTGACGCGGCGTTTGCCGGTCAAGGTGTCGTCATGGAGACGTTCAACTTATCGCAGACCCGCGGCTACTCCACGGGTGGCACTGTGCACATAATTTTTAATAATCAGATTGGTTTCACGACTAGCGATCCGCTCGATTCGCGCTCAAGCCTTTATTGCACGGATGTGGCGAAGATCGTCCAAGCGCCCATTTTCCATGTCAATGCCGATGACCCGGAAGCAGTAGCGCTGGTCGCGCAAGTCGCGCTCGATTTCCGCATGGAATTCAACAAGGACGTTGTCGTCGACATGATCTGTTATCGCAAACATGGGCATAGCGAGGCCGACGAGCCGGCCGCGACACAACCGATCATGTACCAACACATCCGCAATCATCCTGGCGTGTGTAAGATTTATACCGACAAGTTGGTCGCCGAGGGCGTCATCGGTTCCGGCGCCGCGCAAGAAATGACGAAGCAATACCACGCCTCGTTGGACGACAATATCGTCGTGTCCAGACCTTATGCGAAGGTCAACGACACACGGTTTCTAATTAATTACGAACCGTATCGTCATGCCACATGGCGCGACGCCGTGGATACTTCGATCACCGCCGAACTGACTGCCGAGCTCACTCGCAAACTAGTCACAGTGCCGGATTCCTTCGAGTTACACCGCGCCGTAAAGCGAATCAACGCTGACCGTAAGGCAATGGGTGCTGGAGAGAAGCCACTCGATTGGGGTTACGCAGAAAATCTGGCTTACGCGACGTTACTCAAAGCTGAGTGCGGTGTACGCATTTCAGGGCAGGATAGTGGTCGCGGCACTTTTTTTCATCGTCACGCAGTCATCCATGATCAGAAAACGGGCGACACTTTTTTGCCATTGCAAAACCTCTCAAGCGACCAGGCCAGCTTTTTGGTTATCAATTCAACGCTCTCAGAAGAAGCCGTCCTCGCGTTTGAATATGGCTACGCCAGCGCAGAACCAAAGGTTCTAACCATTTGGGAAGCTCAGTTCGGTGACTTCGCGAATGGAGCGCAGGTAGTGATCGATCAATTTATCGCATCCTGCGAAGAGAAATGGGGTCGGTTTTGCGGACTCGTGATGTTCCTACCTCACGGCTATGACGGCCAGGGACCAGAGCATTCGTCCGCGCGTTTGGAGCGCTACTTGCAACTTTGTTCGGACGACAACATGCAAGTTGTCTACCCCACCACGCCGGCGCAAATGTTTCATATGATTCGTCGACAAATGTTGCGCTTATTCCGCAAGCCGTTAATCGTGATGAGCCCGAAAAGCCTGTTGCGTCATAAATTGTCAACTTCGACCCTCGACGATATTCAAAACGGTCATTTCCAAAACGTGATCGACGAAATCGACGACATCAATAAAGATGCGGTCACTCGGATAGTCGTGTGCAGCGGCAAAGTTTTTTTCGACTTGCTCGAAAGCCGACGCGAGCACGGCATTGCGAATGTTGCGATCCTGCGGCTCGAACAAATATACCCATTCCCACGCGAAGAAATAATCGAAAAAATTAGCGGCTACCCTATCGCCGAAGAATTGATTTGGGTTCAAGAGGAACCGCGTAATCAAGGCGCGTGGTCTACGCTCTTGTCGACGCGTCACTTGGGCGGTTGCTTCCCTGACGGCAAGCCGCTGCGGTGCATTGCACGCCCCTACTCAGCCTCACCGGCAGTCGGTTATCTTTCTTTGCACTTAGAGCAGCAACAAAAACTCGTCGACGACGCACTCGGAATCGAGCGCATCGACGAGAACAAACAGCAGAAGTCTGCTTAGGTTTATCGGCAACAAGAGGAGCCCATCGTGCTAATTGAAGTAAAGGTCCCCGCGCTCGCGGAATCGGTTCCAGACGCGACGCTGTTGGATTGGTATAAGCAACCAGGGGATGCCGTGGCTCGTGGCGATAGTCTTATTGACCTCGAAACTGACAAAGTCACCTTAGAAGTTACCGCGCCCGAAGCTGGTGTGCTTAAGCAAGTACTACATCAAACTGGCGACGTCGTGCTCGCGGACGCGATTCTATGCATCATCGATACTGAAGGGGTCGCCAGTGTAAGCAGCAGTGCGCCGACCGCCAGCCGTAGTGCTGTCGCCGACGTTGAGAGTAAGGTGCTTCACCTAAGCCCTGCTGTGCGCAAACTCGTTGATGAACACGAGATCAATGCGGAACTCGTTCCTGCCAGCGGTAAGGACGGGCGAATAACTAAAGCAGACGTTATTAGTTTTCTCGAAGATAAAGTGGTCGAAAAAGAAGTTCCCGATGCTGCAACAATAGTTCGCGCGCGGCCTGTATCCCCACCTTCCGCGCGCCCGGAAGAACGCGTCCCGATGACCCGAATCCGAAAAAGAACAGCTGAACGCTTACTCCAAGCCCAACAACAAAATGCATTGCTGACGACGTTTAACGAAGTCAACATGCGGCCGTTCATGGATCTGCGCACTCGACACAAAGATGAATTTGAAAAAAACTACGGCGTAAAGCTAGGATTTATGTCCGTTTTCGTTAAGGCAGCAGTAGAAGCGCTAAAGAAATTTCCAATTGTTAATGCCTGCGTTGACGACGAAGATATTATTTACCACGGTTACTACGATGTCGGCGTCGCTGTCGGATCTGAGCGCGGCCTCGTCGTGCCTATTTTGCGCGATGTCGATCGCATGCCGTTTGCGGACGTGGAACGCAAAATTCGCGACTACGGTGATCGCGCGCGTGATGGCAAACTTACGATCGAGGAACTCACCGGTGGGACGTTCACGATTAGCAACGGTGGTGTATTTGGCTCACTGCTTTCAACACCCATCGTCAATCCCCCGCAAAGCGCAATTTTAGGGATGCACAAAATCCAAGACCGTGCCGTGGTCGAAAACGGCGAGATCGTCGTGCGGCCCATGATGTACCTCGCTTTGTCTTACGACCATCGAATTATTGATGGACGCGAAGCTGTACAGTTCTTGGAATCGATTTGCAAAACAGTCGAAGACCCGACCCGGTTTCTGTTACAGCTCTAAACGAGACGAGCAACGAAGAAGTTGGATGCCAGCTCCGTGACACGCGGGTCTCCGGGGATAATCTGCGACTAGTAGTTACACCACGCACAGCGATGGCGCTGAGCAGCCGCGCCGATCGATTTAGAATTTTTAAGGAATATCACCATGGACAAATACGATGTCGTCGTAATTGGCGCGGGACCGGGAGGTTATGTCGCTGCGATCCGCTGCGCGCAGCTCGGATTGAAAACGGCATGCATCGAGCGCGGCCTAGCGACAACGGACAAAGTAACGCTCGGCGGGACTTGCCTCAATGTCGGCTGTATACCATCGAAAGCCTTACTCGACTCGTCCCACCACTACGAGCACCTCGCATTGCACGCGAAATCGCACGGAATCATCGCGAACAATATATCGATTGATGTCGCTACGATGCAAAAGCGCAAAGAAAAAATCGTTAAGACCTTAACCACAGGAATTGCCGGCCTATTTAAGAAAAACGGTGTGACGTCGATTGAAGGCAGCGGAAAACTGCAACCAAACCTCAACGTCGACGTTTGCGATAGAGCAGGCAATGTTGTTACAACAATCAGTGCTACGAATATTATTATCGCGACCGGATCCGCTCCGGCGGCCATTCCTCCCGTTGCGGTTGATCAACAATACATTGTGGATTCCACTGGCGCGCTTAACTTCGATGCGGTTCCAGAATCATTGGGCGTTATCGGCGCGGGAGTGATTGGGCTCGAACTAGGCAGCGTATGGCGCAGACTCGGATCCAAGGTTGTCGTTCTTGAAGCCATGCCCGACTTCCTGGGTAGCGCTGACAAAGACATTGCTAAAGAAGCAAAAAAATTATTCGGCCGCCAGGGCTTAGACATCCGCTTGGAAAGCACAGTGAGGCACACCAAAGTCGCGAATAAGAAAGTTGAGATAAGCTATGAGTCTAGCGACGGTGCGCAGAGTCTCACCGTCGATAAGCTCATTGTGGCCGTTGGCCGTGTGCCGAATACGCTCGGTTTGGGCGGCAGCGAGGTGGGTCTGAACATCGACAGTCGTGGATTTATCACCGTCGACGAAAATTGCCGGACTAATCTCGAAGGAATCTTCGCAGTGGGTGATGTCGTTCGTGGTCCGATGCTAGCTCATAAAGCGTCCGAGGAAGGCATCGCTGTTGCAGAGCGCATTGCAGGGCAGTCGCCGCACGTTAATCTTGCCATCGTGCCGTGGGTAATTTACACCTGGCCAGAGATCGCGTGGGTCGGCGAAATTGAACAAGACCTCGCGGCGCAGGGTCGCGATATCTCGGTCGGGTCCTTTCCATTCATGGCGAGCGGCCGGGCTCGAGCGATGGGTGAAGTCGATGGCTTCATAAAAATTATCGCGGACAAACATTCCGATACGATTCTAGGCGTCCACATTATCGGACCTGGGGCCTCCGAACTTATTGCTGAGGCAGTTCTCGCGATGGAGTATGGCGCTAGTGCGGAAGATATCGCGCGCACCATACACGCTCATCCAACCTTGTCCGAAGGAATGCACGAAGCCGCATTGGCCGTCGATTCTAGAACAATCCACCTTTGATCATCGATGCTGGCGCGGTCACACTATCCGCAAGAATTTTTTCATTCGGTAAAACTTGCATATTTGTGCAGTGCAACTTAGATTAACTAGTCTATACGCCCCAAATCAGGGCTTAGAACGGCGGGCTAGTGTATATGGAAGAAGCAGTCATTGTAGCCGCACTCCGAAGTGCCGTTGGCGCGTTCGGCGGAGCGCTTAGCGAAGTTCCCGCACCCACGATCGGCGCTCGAGTCATATGGGCGCTGATTGCACAAACAGGTATTGATCCTAGGTCGATCGACGAAGTCATTCTAGGTCAAGTACTCACCGCCGGAAGCGGACAAAACCCAGCGCGCCAAGCAGCGCTTGAGGCAGGGATCCCGGAGTCAGTGCCGTCGCTTACCATCAACAAAGTCTGCGGTAGCGGGCTTAAAGCTGTACAGCTTGCGGCCCAGGCGATCCGATGCGGTGACGCGCACATCATCATTGCGGGCGGGCAAGAAAACATGAGTGCCGCGCCGCATATCCTGCCTAATTCCCGCCTCGGCTCCAAAATGGGTGACTGGAAACTCATCGATTCCATGCTTGTGGACGGGCTGACTGACGCGTTCCACCATTATCATATGGGCATCACGGCGGAAAACGTCGCAGCGAAATACGCGATAAGTCGCCACGAGCAAGATGCATTTGCCGCAACGACTCAGCAGAAAGCCGAAGTCGCGATGCGCGAGGATCTATTTAGCGGCGAAATTGTACCCATCGAAATCAAACAACGCCGTGGCGATCCGATCCGTTTCGAGCGCGACGAATTTCCACGCGCTAGCGTGACCGCGGAGAGTCTCGGCAAACTCCGTGCCGCGTTTAAACCAGATGGCTCAGTCACTGCCGGTAATGCCTCTGGCATTAACGACGGGGCTGCTGCCGTTGTCGTCATGAGCGCCACAAAAGCTGCGGAGCTCAATCTCAAGCCGATCGCCACGATCAAAGCGTATGCGAGCGCCGGTGTCGATCCGGCGATAATGGGCACGGGTCCGATTCCGGCGACGAAGCAGTGTTTATTAAAAGCCAACTGGAATATCGACGATCTTGACCTTATAGAAGCGAACGAAGCCTTTGCCGCCCAGGCTATCTCGGTAAACCGCGAGCTCGGATGGGACCCAGATAAGGTTAACGTTCACGGTGGCGCCATCGCGATTGGTCATCCGATCGGCGCGTCTGGGGCTAGGATCCTTGTGACCTTATTGCACGCAATGACGAGACGTGACGCAAAGAAAGGCCTTGCCACTTTGTGTATCGGCGGTGGCCAAGGCGTTGCTCTCGCAGTAGAACGAAAATAGTAGCCCGTCTTCTGTTAAGGAAAATGAAATGACAGAATCAACCGACAAACGCATTATTAAGAAATATCCGAACCGACGTCTTTACGATACGGCTGAAAGCAAATACGTTACCTTGAGTGACGTACGACACCTAGTACTCGATGGTGTCAGTTTCTGTGTCATTGATAAAAAGTCAGGCGAGGACATTACGCGCAGCATACTGCTGCAAATCATCATCGAGCAGGAAGATGACGGCGATCCAATGTTCAGTACTGAAGTTCTTGAGCAGATGATCGGTTTTTATGGGAAGTCCGTGCAAGGCCAGGCTGGAGACTTTATCCAAAGCAGCCTTAAGCTGTTTCAAGAACAGCAGCAACGGTTTCAAGAACAACTTACTGACGCAATTCAGAGTAATCCACTGGCATCAGGATTCGCGGAAGTCGCGCAACGTAACATGGAAATGTGGAAGCAAATGCAAAGCACTTTTTTTAGCGCTGCGGGCGGCAAAAATCCACTGTCGCCAAAAGAGCCTGACGATAAAGCCGATTAGCGTCAACGGGCATCCGGCAGCCGCCTCACGGCGCTCGCCCATGACCAAATAATACGCCTAAGCTGCCTTCTGAGAATCCGTTAACTCGCGTTTTATGCGCTCTACCTGTCGGCGCATTGCACTCGGCAAACGATCGCCGAAGCTCCCGAAATACTCTTCAATCGCCTCTACCTCAGTGCTCCAGATATCGGGATCGATAGCTAGTAACGCATCAACGACTTTCTGATCGAGATTCAATCCCGTTAAATCGAGATCTGCGCCGTTGGGGATCAGGCCGATCGGGGTTTTCGTCACATTCGATTTATTCTCACAGCGCTCCGTGATCCATTTCAGCACCCGCATGTTGTCGCCGAATCCTGGCCACATGAACTTGCCTTCGGCGTTTTTGCGAAACCAGTTCACGTGAAAAATCTTCGGGAGTTTGTCCGACTTATCCTTAAACGTCAGCCAGTGTGTCCAGTAGTCAGCAAAGTTGTATCCACAAAATGGCTTCATTGCCATGGGGTCGCGGCGTACCTGGCCCACTGCACCCGTGGCTGCGGCGGTTGTTTCAGAAGCTACTGCTGCGGCCGTAAAAACACCGTGTTCCCAATCTAATGCCTCGAACACGAGCGGTGCGACCGCAGAACGTCTGCCACCGAAGATTAGCGCAGAAATCGGCACACCTTGCGGTACATTGGCTTGATCGGAATAGCTCGGGCACTGCGAAGCTGCGACCGTAAAACGCGAATTTGGATGGGCTGCACGTCCATTTGCGGGGTCGTGCGGGCGCCCCTGCCAATCGATCAATTCGCTCGGTTTGTCGCCGTCAATTCCTTCCCACCATGGTTGACCGTCAGGTGTCACTGCAACGTTCGTGTAAATCGCGTTACGGCCTAAGGTATTCATGCAGTTTGGATTTGTTTTGAGACTCGTGCCCGGCGCCACTCCGAAAAATCCGGCTTCCGGATTGATTGCCCACAAACGGCCATCCTCGCCAAGGTGCATCCAGGCGATATCGTCGCCGACGGTCCAAACTTTCCAGCCTTCAAGCGCTGCCGGCGGAACCAACATCGCGAGATTTGTTTTGCCACAGGCAGACGGAAACGCCGCGGCCACGTAGCTTGTATTGCCCTGCGGATCCTCAATCCCGAGAATGAGCATGTGCTCTGCCAACCAGCCTTCGGTGCGCGCCTGCCAGCTGGCGATGCGTAACGCATGGCATTTTTTGCCGAGCAAGGCGTTGCCGCCATAGCCTGAACCGAAGCTCTTGATCATCAGTTGTTCAGGGAAATGCATGATAAAGCGCTGATTAGGATCCAGCTGCCCTATCGAGTGCAAACCCCGTACAAACGATCCGCCGGCCTCGATATGGTCGAGCGCGCGGCGGCCGATACGCGCCATAATGCGCATATTCGCCACCACGTATGGACTATCAGTAATCTCCACACCAGCGCGGGAAAAAGGCGACCCGTACGGCCCCATAAGATAAGGGATCACGTACATCGTCCGACCTTTCATGCAGCCCTTAAATAGCGGATCAACCTTCGCGTGTCCTTCTGCTGGCGCCATCCAGTTGTTATTCGGGCCTGCATCTTCGGCGTTTTCGGTACACACGAACGTGAGGTGTTCCACCCGAGCAACGTCACTCGGATCAGAGCGGTGTAAAAAGCAATTCGGATGCGTCTTCTCGTTCAGCTTTTCCAGGGTCCCATCGGCCAGCATCTGGTTGATCAGATTCTCGTGTTCGTCATCCGAGCCGTCCACCAGGTGGATCTCATCAGGCGTTGTTAGGGCCGCGACCGCGTCTATCCATGCAGTCAATTCGGGATTATTCGTCATAAAAACTGTCTCCTCGATCTGGACAAGCAAGCGTGTCCATTTCGACAATATAAATTCGCTGAAGCGCCACATTGCGGCCAAGAATTGGGACCCGGCATGCTAACCAACCCAGTCGCAAATTTGAAGGACAGGTGCACATTTTTCGGAAAATAATTCGATATTTAGCAATTCATTACCGTTTTGCAATGGGATCCAGTTCGGGCCGCACCTAAGTTCCGCAACCCGAATCGTGGCATTGCTACCGAACCAGATCACAATTATTTCTCTCCTAACGCCGATTTCTGAAATAAATCTGTTGACAGGCGCTTCGGCGAGGTTTATTTTGCGTTGCAGCAATATTGCATTGCAACATAAATAAATCGGGTAATTGAGCCAGGAGAAATTCGGATGGACTACACCTCATTTGGAAATTTTGAAACGATGAGTAAGACGGCTGCGGAATCTGCCAAAAAACTCGAATCGATCAACACGTCTGTGTTTGAGAAGTTGACCAAGAAAAACATGGATTTATTTAACTCGACAATCGAATTAAATAATAAATTTGTCGCAATGCTAGGCGAGGCAAAAGGCGTTCAGGAACTGTTTAACGAACAACTGCAGCTGACCACGGAATATAACGGTAAGGTCTTCGCAACGATCAAAGAAGCCACTGAAATCGTTGTGAACTCGAAAGACGATTACCAATCCTGGCTCGAAGCAGGGATCAAAACGGTTGTCCCGACTGCGGCCAAATCCACGAAAAAAGCGGCCTAAGTCTCCTCAGTCGTTCGAATGCGTCAGCATTTCGTCATTGTGATTACATGTCTCTTACAGCCGAGTGCCTAACCGCCTCGCTGTAGGAGACAAATCCCCAATCGCAGCCCCAATTAACGCTATCGAGTCTTAACTATCGTCTGAGGTGCGGCAGGTGTCCTCCACCGCCAAAACAGCATCGTTAATATTCCAAGCAGTATCTCGTCAAGCAACGGAATAAAGTCCGGCGTGGCAATATCGATGATCAGGATTGCCAGAAAAATCAAAAACAGACTCCGAAAGCGCAGCCGACCGAAGCGCCCCGCTAGCTGTTTTAAAAATCCGCGGCACCCCGGACATTTAATAGTGCTCACCTACCCGCATCAACGTCGTGATAACCAAGCCTGGATTGCATCCGGAAGGACGATGTGAGCGCGCGAGCTAACGTATATTCCAATATGCCCACCGGGAAACTCAATCGCTTCGTAATCGCTCGTACCAACATACTTAGCCAACGCAAGTGATGCATCGCGCGGCACAAGGTGATCGTCGCGCGCATAGATATTGAGTACGGGCATGTCTATGTTGTTGAGATGCACGCCATGCCCCCCAAGACGAACTTGGCCTTTAATTAGGTTGTTCTTTTGGTAGAAGTCTCCTGCAAATTCGCGAAATGCCGCGCCAGCTAGCGCCGGACTGTCGAAAATCCACTTTTCCATTCGCAAGAACATTTTCATCGATTCTTCGTCATCAACGTCGTCTAACATATGCACGTATTTTTGCTGCGCTAAGCGAAACGGCTTTAGCGACAGAAACATCGCGTTCAGTAAATCACCGGATATGTTGCCGCTACTATCGACCATCAGATCGACATCGACGTGGCGAAACAAATGCGACAGCATGTCTTTCGGCGTGTGGAAGTCGATGGGTGTTACAGTCGTGATGAGGTTACGGATCTTTTTTGGATTCAGTGCGCTATAGCAAGCGCTAAACGTCCCGCCCTGGCAGATACCAAGCAGATTGATACGCTCCTGTTCGCTTGTCGTGCGGATATAATCCACACAACTGTCAATATACCGACAGATGTAGTCGCTGAGGGTGGTCGCGCGATCGGCCCCGTTTGGATAACCCCAATCAATCAGATATAGGTCGAGGCCGCGCTCCAGCAAAGCGCGGACTAACGAGCGATCGTGTTGCAAATCGACCATGTCTGGGCGATTAACTAATGCATACACGATAAGCACCGGCACTGAACTGCCCACATTCGTCAGCGCTTTGTAGTGATAGAGCGTTGCGCTGCCAATGCGACAAACTGCATCGCGTTGACACGAGCCAAGTGTTGCGTCTTTCGCTTGCGCCAAGTTTTTCGTCGCGCAACCCAGCTGACGTTGTAGCTCGGCGATTTCGTTGCCAAGCTGCTGCGGACTAATTCGAACCCGAGGCACGGCCTTAGTGATTCCGTGGTTCGGTCGAATTATCGAAAACACCAATATCGAATTCGGAGTCCCTCGGTTTGGTTTTTTTCCTGGACACTTTTTTAGTCGCCGCCGGGCGTTTTGTCGCTGCAATTGGAGGAGTGCTTTGTCCGGATCCCGGTCGGTGAACCGCCCGACGGTCAATTTTTCGAACGCGTGCTTGGGGTCGCTCGATTTTCTCGACCCGCTGGGTCAGAGATTCCACTTGGTTCTGCAACGCAGTGCTAAGAGCAACGCTTTCCCTATGCAGCGAGAGTTCCCGGATTTGCTCCTCGAGCAGGTGCTGCCGCTCAATTATTGCGTTCACTTCGCGCCGATTCGGCAAGTTCATTGCTTCGGCAGCATCGTCTAACAAGCTCTGCGTGGCGAGACGCAAGCGTGCATTGGCGTTGATATACTTGCCGAAGACTTTCCCATACTGATCCGTCATGACCTTCTCGGAGTACGCTTGCTCGGCGAGCGATACCCAAAGATCGTAAAGTCCGCGCAAACTCGTTATATCCTCTTCCCCATCATCTTTAGTGTTAATCGCCTTGATGAATCGTTTGAATGCGGTTTGATAGACCGGCGCCAATTGCCGTGCTAGCGCCTGGCTGGCTTTGTTCGTTGCGATCTGGGCATCGATTACCTCACGATGTGCACTCTGCCACTCGCGAAAAATCCCTAATGGCGGCAGATCTTGTAGATCGGCGAATGACTGCGGAGTGCCTAGCCCCCACTCGCTAAATGAGGGGCCATTGCCAGTGTTGGGGACACTGAACGGCCATTGTGGCGCACCACCGAAAAGCGCCGAAAACTGAGCAAAAGGCGACTTAGATTGGGCGCCAGATTGTTCGTAGAACGCCTGGAACGCACTACTTAGATCTTGTAGGGACTTGCCGATTGGCGCGTCTGCCGGCAACCCCAGATTTTTCAGAAATTCACTCCAAAAGTCGTTGGCAGTCGTTTTTGGCGCGCTGTGTTCAGCGAACGTGTTACGCCAGAACCGCCAGAGGTCTTGTTGTACTGAGAACCAATCGTTTGCGCCGTTCACAACAATGCATTTCCTAAGCGATTACTTAAGCGCGCGATTATCGACCAAGTTATCGACGACGCTCGGATCCGCCAAGGTACTCGTATCACCTAAGGTGTCGAGTTCATTGGCGGCAATCTTACGCAAGATCCGTCGCATAATTTTTCCTGAACGCGTTTTTGGTAAGCCCGGCGCCCACTGAATTACATCAGGGGTAGCTATCGGGCCGATTTCTGTTCGCACATGTTTAGCGAGTTCACCGCGCAATTCATCCGTCGGATCGACGCCATTCATTAACGTGACATAGGCGTATATACCTTGGCCTTTAATATCGTGTGGATAGCCGACAACCGCGGCTTCCGCAACGCTATCGTGAAGTACAAGTGCGCTTTCAACTTCAGCCGTGCCCATTCGGTGACCTGACACGTTGATCACATCATCGACCCGACCAGTGATCCAGTAGTAGCCATCTTCGTCTCGCCGCGCACCATCGCCGGTAAAATAGCGGCCGGGATACATTTTGAAATACGTCTCAATAAACCGATCGTGATCGCCAAAAACGGTGCGCATTTGGCCTGGCCAACTATGCTTTATCACAAGCGATCCAGACGCTGCACCCTCTAATTCATTGCCTTGCTCGTCAAGTAGTGCCGGTTGCACGCCAAAAAATGGTCGCGTGGCAGAACCGGGTTTGAGCGCCGTTGCGCCCGGTAACGGGGTGATCAAAATCCCGCCAGTCTCGGTCTGCCACCAGGTGTCGACGATTGGACATCGCGCCTCACCGACGACGTGGTAATACCATTCCCAGGCTTCCGGATTTATCGGTTCGCCAACCGATCCCAATATGCGTAGTGAGGTGCGATGTGAGCGAGTCACAAAATCGTTACCTTGCCCCATCAGTGCGCGCAGCGCCGTGGGTGCGGTGTAAAAGATGTTCACTGCGTGCTTATCAATAACCTCCCACATCCGACCCGCATCAGGATAATTAGGCACCCCTTCGAACATCAGTGTCGTTGCGCCATTAGCAAGCGGTCCGTAGACAATGTACGAGTGGCCGGTTACCCAGCCGACGTCGGCCGTGCACCAATAGATATCACCGTCGTGATAGTCAAAGACGTATTTATGCGTCATCGCCACATGTAATAAATACCCGCCCGTGGTGTGGAGCACTCCCTTAGGTTTGCCGGTCGAACCCGAGGTATACAAGATAAACAACGGGTCTTCAGCGCCCATTGATTCGGCGTCACACTGCGCTGAAGCGCGCGCAACCGCATCGTGGTACCAGACGTCGCGGCCTTCGTGCCAAACGATTTTGCCCCCGGTACGTTTGACGACGAAAACCGTATGCACGCCGGGGCAATTTTCTAAAGCCTTGTCCGTATTTTCCTTCATCGGAATTGGGCGCCCGCCGCGTACCCCTTCATCTGCGGTGATAACGACACTGCAGTCAGAATCTAATATTCGATCTTTTAACGCTTCCGGCGAAAATCCCCCAAAAACGATCGAATGAACTGCGCCAATACGCGCGCAGGCGAGCATCGCAATCGCAGCTTCCGTGACCATCGGCATATAGATTGAAACTCGATCGCCTTTTTTAACGTCCTTTTCTTTTAGCGCATTAGCGAAGCGGCAGACCGCCTCGTGCAATTCGCGGTAGGTGAGTTTTTTGTCGTCACTTGGATCGTCCCCTTCCCAAATGATGGCAGTCTGATCGCCCCGCGTATCTAGGTGTCGATCGATGCAGTTATAGCTGACGTTTAAGGTCGCACCATCGAACCAGCGAATTTGTCCGGTCCTAAAATCGCAGTCTGAAACTGTTTTCCAACGACTAAACCATGAGACGAATTGATCCGCTTGAACCGCCCAAAACTCATCGGGTGAGTCAATCGATTGCCGATACATCGACTGATATTTCGCATCATCGAGATGCGCGTGAGCGGCAATTGCGCTCGGTACTGGATAAACCTTAGCCTCGGACATCGTGTTTTCCCTCAGGAGTATCGAATCAAAATATCGTGGTGACGTAGCGGTGTTGGGCTCGCCAGTGCGGCTCGCAATCGCGGGCCCGATTGTAGCATAGGGGTCGGTTTCTCAAGCCACGATGGCCGCGATTTTCGATACCCTTGTGCGCGAGCCGAATCGATTGATCGCGGCTATCTGAACAGCTAAGGTGAAGCGCATTACCCCCACGCTTAAAGGTCCTCAAACGTTGAATCAACCATGTGCTTCAGAGTTAGACATTGCTATTCGTGCAGTCGCAGACGCCTGTACGGTCACGCGCTCGGTTCAGACCCAACTTGACCAGATCAGGCAGCTGACAAAGGACGATAGCAGTCCCGTAACGGTTGCAGATTTCGCGGCTCAAGCGATCGTCGCAATGACCTTAAAAGACACCTATTCCGACGTCTTCTTAGTTGGTGAGGAGAGCGCCGCGGATCTGCGAACCAGCCCCGACAGCGGGATTGTGGTGGCAATTACCCACGCAGTTCGTCGCCTAAGGCCAGCGGTTAGTGCCGACGAAGTACTCGATTCAATCGACATCGGCAACCATGATGCATCGGATAATCGGTATTGGACTCTCGATCCGGTTGACGGAACAAAAGGGTTTTTGCGTAACGGCCAGTACGCGGTATCGCTCGCCCTGATCGATAACGGGGAAGTGGTTGTTGGCGTTCTGGGCTGCGCAAACTTGTCTACTGATTATTCGCGCCCATTCGACGATCCTGATCCGACCGGATGCATTTACTACGCGAGCCACGGAGCTGGTTCGTGGTATCTCCCGGCAGATAATATCGAAGCGCCGCCTATTCGAATCCAGGCAGCCGCCGAAGTATCACTTGACCGACTTCGCGTATGCGAGTCCGTCGAAGCCGCACACTCGAAACAGGACGACACACAGCGAATTCTCAAACATCTCAAAGCGACCAGCGATCCGGCCCGTCTCGATAGCCAATGCAAGTATGCCGTCGTCGGACGGGGACAAGCGGACGCGTACCTGCGCCTTCCGACCGGCGTCGGTTACGTTGAGAAGATATGGGATCACGCGGCTGGCATGCTTGTCGCTCAAGAAGCCGGCGCGATCGTGACTGACATGTACGGGAGAGCGCTCGATTTTTCGAAAGGCGCTACGTTAAGCGCGAACCAAGGCATCGTTTGCACGGCGCCTGCGATCCACTCGCAAATTGTTAGCGCGATTACGACGCTCGGTATCGGCCGCTAAGAGACATTGCGTTCGAATAGCCGATCTTTTTATTTAGGAACATTGTAATGAGTAAAATTCACGATCGCCTGGACATCAAGCTTCCAATTTGGAACGCCGGCATGGGCATGGGCATGGCTGGTGCAGAATTATGCAGTGCCGTATCGAATGCTCGCGGCCTGGGTGTGCTCGGGCTTGGCGGCATGCCACCATCGGCCATGCGTGCCGTAATCGCGCAGACGCGCAAACTAAGATCTCGCGCATTTGGCGTAAACATCATCATGCCAATGATGGTCGAAGGGCAAATCGAATGCTGTTTCGACGAAGACGTCCCGCTAATGGTTTTGTTTTGGGGCGACCCGACGCCATACATTAACGACGCTCATCGACGCGGAATAATCGTAGTTTCACAATGCGGCGACGTTGAAGAAGCCGTCCGCGCGGCCGAAGCTGGTGTCGATGGGGTCATTGTTCAAGGCACTGAGGCGGGCGGGCACGTGAAGGCAACCCGACCATTAGCTGATGTGCTGAAGGAGACGGTGCGTGAATTGGGTTCATTACCCGTTATCGCGGCCGGCGGTATTGCGACCGGCGAGGATGTCATACGCGCGTTGAAGGCGGGCGCGAGCGCTGTATCCATGGGCACGCGTTTCGTTGCGACGAATGAAGCGCTGGCGCTAGAGAGTTATAAAAATCGCATCACAACAACGAATTCAAATGAGACCGTACTGACCAAGCTATTCGATATCGGATGGCCCGACGCCGCGCACCGAGTCATCCGCAATCGCGCATTTAACGATTGGGAGCAAGCTGGGAGTCCGCCGAGCGGCGAACGGCCTGACGAAAATTCGATTATTGGGGCGCTCGGCGACGGTCGCGATGCCGTTGAGCTGCCACGCTACTCGGTTGCGCCACCGATGCATAATTATCACGGAGATCTTGAAGAAGCTGCGCTCTATTGCGGCGAATCTTGCGATCGCATCGACGCAATCATATCGACAGAAAACGTTATGCAACAATTGGTCGCAGAACTAAAGGCTGCGTCATAGGGTAGTGATTTAGGCTGGATAACCCATCGTTGCTAATGTGTTTAGTGGAGCGAGGGTCGGAAAGGCGTACGTCAGAATAACGACCGTTTCAGCGCCCACCAGATACCTCGATAAATGTACCGGTCGTATAGGAAGACTCATCGGACAACAGCCACAATATAGAACGCGCGACCTCCTCAGCACTGCCTTCCCGTTGCATTGGTATCGCGCTTCTCAAACGTTCAATCCGTCCTGGCTCACCGGAACTTGCGTGTATCTCGGTATCGATTAGACCGGGGCGTACGGCATTCACGCGGATCCCTTCAGTCGCAATTTCCTTCGCGAGGCCTAAGGTAAAAGAGTCGATCGCGCCCTTTGACGCCGCATAGTCGACGAATTCGTGCGGTGAGCCAATACGTGCTGCTGCCGAGGACAAATTTACAATCGAGCCACCGCGACCACCATTTTTTGTCGACATGCATTTGACGGCCTCACGGGCACAGAGCATTGAACCCGTGATATTGACTGCAAACATCCGTTGTAAGCGCTCAGCGCTCATATCTTCGACTCGGGATTGAATCGCGACGATACCCGCATTGTTCACGAGTCCCACGGGGGTTCCGAACTCGTCGCGACACGATGCAAACAATTGAATGACGTCCGCTTCATTGGCCACGTCGCCTTTGATCGCTAATGCGCGTTGGCCGGCATTCTTAATCGCATTGACGACATGCATAGCCGCAGATTCATCATGGTAATAGCCGAAACAAACGTCATAACCTCGTGAAGCGGCCAATTTAGCTGTAGCTGCTCCGATGCCACGACTCCCCCCAGTAATAATTACAACTTCACTCATAATGGTGTTCCCGTAGTGATCGCTTGCTGATGTCGCGATTCCAAATTGCGCACTGATCGTAGCAATTCATCGAAGCTACAGGAAACCTAATGTCGAATGAACAACCGGGTTGATTAATTGCCATCGATAACTGAAGAACGCAAACTACAGATCGGTATTCCTATAATCAATCGAGTCCGGCGTATGAACGTTTTTACTAAGATACTTTTGGCAACACTAAGCCTGTCATGGCAATCATTGAGTGCGAACGAAAGGCTTAGCGCCGATTCGATGGCCGAGCAATATTTTGCCGCCCGATCGACGTTGCAAACGTTCCCGGATCTCGTCGGCGCTGATGAAGATTTTAGCGACGAATTCCTCTACAGCGTGCAACGGAAATTGGTGTCGTTGCAGATTCGCCGCGGCGCCAGTATCGGCGGGTATAAAGGCGG
>JAQCEL010000243.1 GCA_027618655.1 Pseudomonadota bacterium
GACAGTGAGTATATTGCTGGTGTAGGTCCGCTGATCAAAAAACACGGCGGTCGTTTGCTTGTCGCTAGCGATCAAGTCGATGTGCGCGAAGGACAATGGCCGAAGGGTCGCGTGATTGTGGTTGAATTCCCGAACAGCGCCGCGGCCAATGCGTGGTACTCGGATCCCGACTACCAGCCGTTGCTGAAAATTCGCTTCGAATCGAGCGCAGGGATCTTAGGCTTTATCGACGGGGTTTGAGCATCACCCCTGCGACTTAACTTTAGGTACGAGCCGGTACTCGTTCGCACGACTACCGGCTCGATGAATTTTCCGAGTAGACAGCTTCTACAGTGGATAACCGACCGGTTCGCCATTTTCTAGGAATTCAATATATTCAGTGACGCCGATACCTTCTAGGCCGTCCCAGGTCCACTCAGTAAGTCCTTCAGCGATGCGCGACTTCAATACCTCGTCGCCGACTTTGCGACGATTACTCAATGGCGCGAGTTGAATCACGCGACCTTCCATGAGCGCATTTCTTTGCGCCGTGCGAACGCCGAGATGGATGGTCTTGGGATCCTTCTCAGCTGTCCATTCCGTAATAATATCCATGTCAGTAATTTCTTCGTACTGGTCGTCGATTTGCAATACCCCATGACGCCGCGTCACACCATCACGACCCGTAATTTTGAGTAGCATCATGGCGCGGTCGGGGCCGAAGTTCGCGATCAGTAATCGATAAAAATAAATGTTCGTCCAATAGCGCGGTCCCCAAGAATGATCGCGCCAGCCGAAGCTGTCAAGATCCCATTGTTCGCCACCCACTTCGAGATGCGCAATGGTGCGTGTGTGTTGAAAAAAGTGTCCAAAGGAAAAGTCACGACCGTACATTGTTTCTTGCGAACCCGTTAATGGTTCTCCCCCGTGGACTGGGGAAACGCCAGTGAGTTCAAAACTTGCTTTGCCTGGGACTCGTTCGGCTTGTGCAAACAATTTTTTCGGATCGCGAAGTAAATTCGGATCGTCTAGGACCATTAGCTCACCTTCGAAATGCATGGATACTTTTTTAAGCGGTTCATGGACTTCGTAGTGCATTCCGCCCGCGGCGAAACCGTCGTTGTGCGAAATGTCGGGGCGTTGAAATTGGCACGCGATGCGCCCATCCGGTAGATAAAGGCACACTTGGGCTTCTGCGTGGCCTTCATTAATCCGATTGCCCATACGCATCCAACCCCCAAATCGGCGCTCGGGTTCGAATCCATTGACGTAAACGGACTCGTTGAAGTTGATCGAATCGGTCGGTTTGTGGGTCTTTTCGTCTTCGGCTGTTAACTTATAGTGACTCATGCGTGCCTCGTTATTATCGACTTTGTCTTAAAGACTGAGATGAAATTTGGGAATTCGAGTTATTTTGTCACGCTTGGGACTAGACGACCATTGCGTAAACACTCGAGATCGAATTCTCAGTATCGAAGATCCTCGAGCGCTTCCTAGCGTCCTGTGAATATGGGAGGGCGTTTCTCCAAGAAGGCACGGGGTCCTTCAATCGCATCTTCTGTTTTGGCCAGTTCAACTAAATATTTTGCGTCAAGCGCAAGAGATTCTCGTTCGCTGAGATCTCGCGATTGCCGCAATACGTCGCGTGCCGCTTGCACCGCGAGCGGCGGATTCACTGCCACCGCGTTAGCTAGTGCCATGGCGCTGGCAAGCACTTGATCTGCGGCGACCACTCGATTTAGCAGTCCACCGTCGAATGCCGTTTCAGCACTGATATTGTTGCTCGTGAGCAGAATTTCTGCGGCGAGTGCAGGACCCATTTTGTCTCTGATTGTGGCTGTTCCGCCCATTCCCGGGATCAACCCTAGCTTCACTTCGGATAGGCCAAGCTTTGCGCCGCTTGCAGCTACTCGCAAGTCGCCAGCTAGTAGCAACTCCATGCCGCCCGCGATCGCGTGACCGTTCGCGGCCACAATTAATGGCTTGCCAAGATCGAATCCACGGAGCATCGCCTTATGCGCTAGGGTCCAATCATTGGCGAGTGCTTCGTCCCATTCATTTTCTGGCTTGCGCGTTCCATTCAGGATCGTAATGCTGAGCGCGAGATCAAATCCCGCGCAAAATGTTGAGCCAGATGCGCCAGTCAGTACCACCGCGCGGACGGATCCGTCGAGTTTAATCGCGTCCCACGTTTGCGCGAGTCGACCGAGTAGTTCCGGACTCAGGGCATTTCGGGCGTCCGGGCGATTCAGGGTGACAATAGTGACGTGATTATCTTTTTCAACACTGAGCACCGACACGTGCGTCTCCTTTAAGAATTTGGACAAGGTGGTGGATGTATTGGAGCGGACTGAACTCTGGTTGTCTACCGCGCAAACGTATTCTTAAGATTTGCAGCTTGACGTTCGTTCCAATTCAATACGTTATAGTTGGCTGGCAATCATCTCACGTTGGAAAGATCTACGGTGACCCAAGGTTTACTTTTTGAAGAACCGAATTGTGATGTTCGGCGGATCGTGATTTCGGATGCAGAACTCACCTACTACCGGCAAGCGTTTTCAATAGACGAGTCGCAGCAATTTATGCGCGAATTAATGGCGAACACGCCGTGGCGCCACGATGAAATCAGGATGCATGGAAGGGTGATCCCGCTACCGAGATTGCAAGCCTGGTATTCGGACGAAGGCGCAAAGTTAAGCTATTCAGGCATGCACGTTGAAGCACTTAGGTGGACGGACCAACTTCAAGCGATTGCACAACGGGTTAAAGCACTAAGCGGATTGGAATTTAATGGTGTCTTATTGAACTGCTACCGCGACGGCAACGATAGTGTCGGCTGGCACAGCGACGACGAATCCGAGTTTGGCCCGAATCCAATCATCGCTTCGGTGAGTTTCGGCGCGGCGCGCGATTTTATTTTGAAACATCGTTTTCGCCTCGACGAGAAGCCCGTAAAAATTATTCTCGAATCAGGGTCATTGTTAGTAATGGGAACCAACGCGCAGACACATTGGCTGCACCAACTACCGAAACGCAAACGGATCACCGAGCCGCGGCTGAATCTAACGTTTCGAAATATCTACCCTGCCGGCTAATTGGCATAATGTGCGCAGCGTGGCATAAGCGCTGCCTAAACGAAAGACTTAAACACGTCACAAAAGGAATAATTCCGATGGCCAGAGTTGCAATGGTGAAACCCGAGACAGTGGACGATCCCGCGATCCGCGAAATATTTGAATGGGTGACACAAGTAGAAAGCGCCGTGCCTAATCATTTCTACGTCGAAATGAATTTTCCAGAGTTCTTGAAAGCGAAACTCGGCGCAACGCAAATATTGTGGAAGATGGGCGAGTTATCGCTGCCAGAAATTCAACACGTTGGCATTCTCGTTTCGCAAGCCAACGGATGTCCGTATTGCACGGCGGCTTTTTGCACGATTCTGAATTACGGGCTCGACACCGCGCAGGATTATGTCCAGCAACTCGTCGCTGAAGGTGTCGACGTCATTGACGATGGTCGCTTGAAGACCATTATCGAGTTCGCGCTCAAGGTGAACATCGACGCGAAGGGGATCAATGACGCAGATGTTGACGGATTGCGAACAATAGGACTCAGCGATAAAGGAATCGTGCAACTTGTGCATGTCGTTAGCGATTTCAGTGCGTACAACCGATTGAACATCGCACTTGATACTGATTACGATTATCGCGATATGTGGCGTGCATTCGCCTTCGGATGGGATGCGCAATCAGGAGAGATGCCAGGCGATAATACGCGCGGAGTACGTTAAGCGAGATCGGAAGTGGGACGATGATGAACTTATTCGCCCAGGTTAATTCTGTCGATATTCGAGCTCGAGCGGCGCGCAGTATCGCGAGTAGCACAGCGCCGTTAGCTCGCCGTCTATTAAAAAATCGCGCGATCGAGACGCTATCTTCAATGGTCATTTATCAACTGCACCAGTGGAGTAAGATACAAAATCCGCATTCAATTTGCCCTGAAACAAATGGAGATATCGATGGCTGAAAATACACAAAACGCTGAAGCATTTGTCGGAAAAGTGCTGGAAGCGGCGACCGGTATGATGACCTTACGCCTTTGCGCGATCGGCGATCGGCTCGATTTGTTTACCGCAATAGCCGAACACGGACCGCTGACGAGTGATGAACTCGCGCAACGTACGCAACTCAACGAGCGCTATCTGCGCGAGTGGATTTACGGGATTACACTAGCGGGGTTTCTCGATTTCGATAAACAGAGCCGCAAAGTATCGATGCCCGAAGCGCATCGCGCCGCACTGGTCGACGTCGGCGGGCCGCTGTACCAAGGCGGCATGTTTCGTATGTTCAACGCGATCCTCGAACCCTATGAGGATCTCATTCGTGCGTTCCGTGAAGGCGGTGGAATTGATTACGCACGCTATGGTGACGATTTTTGGCGTGGGTTGGAGCACAACTCCTGCGTACGCTACAAGAATCTCTTAGTCAGTAAATGGTTGCCGGAAATGCCAGATGTCGTAGCGAAACTAGATGCGGGCGGGAGTTTCGCCGATTTTGGTTGCGGTGCTGGGCGAGCAGTAATTGAGTTAGCGCAACGATTTCCGAACGCGAAGTTTCATGGTTTCGATCTGTTTCCCGGCAATATCGACACGGCTCAGCAAAGAGCGATTGACGCGGGTGTTGACGATCGCGCTACATTTACTTTAGCGAACTTCGCCGACGGCGTGGATGGGCACTTTGATGTCGTCGCTACGTTTGATGTAATTCACGACATGGCGGACCCTCGCGCAGGAATGCGAGTCGCACGTAATGCATGCAAAGACGATGGAATTTTTGTTCTGATGGATATCGACTGCACCGAAGATCCTGCGGACAACAGTGGGCCATTCGCAGTTTTCAAACTCGGCGCGAGTTTGCACTTCTGTATGACCACTTCGTTGGCACAGGGCGGAGAAGGACTCGGAACCGTCGGATTGCCAGAAGGGAAGGTGCGTGAGTTCTCCACGGCAGCTGGATTTTCTTCTGTTCGTCGGTTGCCAATTCAACATCCATTGAACGCCTTGTATGAAATCCGCCCGTAAGTCAGGAAGTACCTTCGTTTGTATTTTTGAGGGCATCCGATGGTTTGCTGAAAATCAGGTTCTTCACTGCAGCCTTGGCCGACAACGAATCGGCTATGCTAGTGACTGTTCGTTAAATATTAACCGTCGTAGGGCCGGGACTAGTTAGTTCGACGGTATTTGACCCTGCTCGTTGTACCCAAGAGGACACCGGGTTGGGCTCCGCTATGATTCCCTAGTTTGCCCAATCTACGGATCTGTTTGAACGTTTTTCCAGGAGCGTGGAACCTACGCATGACACTCAACGCGCGTGCGCGCCGCTGGCTACATTTGCGTCGAGTGGCTTGCTGAGTCCCTCTGCAAGTTAGATGGGACTTCATCGACGAACCAAGTAATAAAATAACAAAATGCCATCGCGCCATCTAGAAAAGATCGATAGGCACGATACGTCTTAAACATACCCAGAGTTTAGTCGGTGAGATCCGACGAATACCGGAAGTCAGGAGAAATTTATGAAAATACAAAACGTTACCCTAGGATTAACGGCGCTCGCAGTACTTACGCTACCGCTCGCAGTA
>JAQCEL010000017.1 GCA_027618655.1 Pseudomonadota bacterium
CCAAAAACGTGCGATTTCTCGTTACGTAGAACCACTACGCTCCTCAAAATCGCACATTTTTTGGCTCGTCTTCCCACCATGCTCGCTACGATTACCTAAGTCCGACAGGCTGCTAGCGGCTAGAGATGGCAAATGAAACCAACTGATATCACCGAACGCGCAACATTTCTGCCCGATCTGTGCGGTGTTCGCGCAATATTTGGCATTGTTATCATCGGTGAACTGCTCGCCGTCGTACTAACCTTAGTGAGTAGCGGAACAACAGCCGCTGCGCTCGACAGATTGTCTTTAATTTCGCTGTACACTCAATGGGTCGGGCTATCCGGCGCCGCGGTTCTTTGTTTGCTTGGACGCTGGATAAATCCGTTACCCGAATCAGTTGTCGCGGTGATAAGTTTCCTCGCAATTGTATCGGTCGCAACGGTCATTAGTGAGCTCGCTTGGCATGTTATCAATCCAATGACTGGAGTAGATCCACTCATTCGTATAGCGCATTTAGATTTCCTCGCGCGCACTTTAGGTATTAGCGCTATCGTCGGCGCCATGGTGTTGCGCTACTTTTATGTTCAACATCACTGGAAACTTCGCACCGTTTCTGAGGCGCAAGCGCGATTAGATGCACTCCAAGCACGCATCCGACCTCACTTTTTTTTCAACTGCATGAATACGATTGCGAGTCTTACGCGCACCGATCCGCGCGCAGCAGAGCGCGCCGTCGAAGATCTCGCCGATTTATTTCGCGCGAGCTTGGGTGGAGCCCAGAGTCTTGCATCCTTCGACGAAGAATTCGAACTCGTTCGAGGGTACTTGAACATCGAAGCCTTGCGCCTCGGCGATCGGCTGCAAGTAAAATGGGCTATCGAAGCGTTGCCTGCTGGCGCGCGCATACCACTGCTTACCCTACAACCGTTGGTGGAAAATGCGATTTACCACGGCATCGAACCGCTCCCTGGGGGTGGCCTGATTGAAATTTCTGCCGTGTGTAGAAATGCACGAATCGAAATATCGATAGCGAATCCCGTGAGCAGCGCGAACGTGGGCAAGCATCGCGGTAATCAGCTTGCGCTTGAGAACGTTAAGCAGCGGCTCGCAGCGAACTTCGGAGCTCGAGGCGCCATTGAAGTCGAGGCGAGCGAGCAGCGTTACCAAGTGAACATCACCGTGCCGGTCGCTGCAGCGTTAACTGAATTAGCCGATGCGCATCATCATAGTTGACGACGAGCCGCTCGCGCGGGCCCGCCTGAGAGCTCAAGTTGAGGACTTGGGTCTCGGCGAAATCGTTGGTGAGGCAGGTAACGGAAATGACGCAATTCGTCTCGCGCAATCGAATAAACCTGATCTGGTGCTATTAGACATCCGCATGCCGGGCATGGATGGAATCGAGACTGCACAACATTTCATGCGACTTGAACCGGCGCCCGCAGTGGTCTTTACCACGGCCTACGATGAACATGCCCTCGCCGCGTTCGATGCAAACGCGATCGATTATTTATTAAAACCGATCCGTTCGAATCGATTGCGACAAGCGTTGGAAAAGGCTCGCCGCATCAGCGATTCACAAGCAGAAAGTATCGAGATAATTGCTTCGTCAACTTGTCGAACTCACATCAGTGGAACTGTGCACGGCGATTTATCGCTGGTGGCAATCGAGCGAGTGCGATATTTCCATGCCGATCAAGGTTGCGTCGAGGTCGTCTGGGACGACGGTACGATGCTAATTGAAGAGTCGCTACGCTCACTTGAAGGTGAGTTCGGTGAGCGTTTTATCCGAGTGCATAGAAACTCTTTAGTTGCAGTCTCTCACGTGACGAAGTTATCTCGCGATTCGAGCGGAAATCATTTTGTAACACTCGATGGTTGTGATGCAGAACGTCCCGTATCACGACGCCTTGTTGCTTACGTACGCAGTCGGTTGCGATAGATATTCTCAACGAATGACGCAGAGCTGAATGTCGAACGACGTACGTTGCAACCGACGTTAACTATTTCGCTAGCACGACGTAGCGAAGTCGGACGGGATTGGAATTAGCGAAAATCTCCAAAGCGCGTCTGCAACATCGTTAATCCCACAATCGCGGCGGTTTCAGTGCGCAATGTTCGCGGTCCAAGTTTCAATTCGAAATAACCTGCCCGACGGAAACGCTCGATCTCAGTGGCATCTAGCCCGCCTTCTGGCCCGATGACGAGCCTAACCTTGCCATCGCCGAATTCGAGGAGCGAACTGTCGCTGGCGCCCGAGGGGCTCATGACGATACCGACGCATCCCTCGCTGTCGCTAATAATGGCATCAATATTTTGAATCGAGGTGAGTCTGGGGAGCTGATTGCGACCGCACTGTTCACAAGCGTGCTGGATAACCCGCTGCCAATGCGTCATGCGTTTGAGTGCGCGTGCATCATCCAGTCGGCTCTGACTACGATTGGCTTGAAACGGGATAATAGTATGTACGCCAAGCTCGACGCCTTTTTGGATCGAAAAATCCATGCGCTCGCCACGCGAAATCCCTTGGATTAAGGTGATCGCTAAGTTCGACTCTCGTTCGATCATTGCAAAGCTGACGATGCTGACTAGCGCGACCCGGCGTTGTATCGAGCTAATTACGCAGTCGTACTCTCCACCGCAGCCATTGAAGAGGGTTAGTGGATCGCCCTTATTCATTCGCAGTACTTGTACGACGTGACGTGTCGCGTCGTCAGAAAGTTGCAACTCGTCCCCGATGCTGATTTTCTGATCGATAAAGATTCGGGTCATTGCTGCGGTTCAATTCCAGTTCAGGCAACTCGCTATCGTAGCGTGTGGTCGATACAATGTGGGCTCGCGGCCAATATATGAAAATCGATGATAAAAGAAAAATTCATTCGCTTTTATCTAACGACACGCATGCAGCGCGCAAATGAGATCCGACACCACTACCCTTGAGAGCTTGAATTGATATGCTTCGCTCGCTTCGCGCAATATTCCAGCAGCAAATCGCCAATTTCGTGGAAACACCTGAGGCAGCACACGCACTCGAGATTGCGAGTGCCGCGCTACTCATGGAAATCAGTCGCGCCGATCACGACGTATCCCCCGTTGAGAAAGAATCGATTCATGCGTCAATCAAACAAGTCTTTCACCTATCAGACGATGAAATTGAAGACATCATGTCGACTGCGCAAGACGTCGTAGATGAGGCCGTGTCGCTCTCTGATTTCACAATAGTCGTCAACGAGCAGTTTAGTCGCGAACAGAAAGTTGAGCTTATAGCTAAACTATGGGCCGTTGCTTACGCGGACAATGAACTTGACCATTACGAAGAATATTACGTTCGGAAAATTGCCGATTTACTACACATTTCGCACAGCGACTACATCAAAACGAAGCTTCGTGCGATACCGGGCTAATTAATTTCCTGCGTCCAAGTTACTGTTGAAGTGCGGGGATTGGGAATTCGGGACCAAGCATTGCGAGGATCAAGCGGTCTTCGAGTTCGATGCGGGTTGTAACTTCCTCTCCGAGCGTCGACAAATCTTCAATAAGACGGGATCGCAGACGTCCATCGTCCGCAGCCTCATAACGGTCGGCGAAATCAATTGCAACGTCGGTTGTTTGAGAAATTCTCGGATATATTTCTTTCGCGGTTTCTACGACAGGGGTACGACGTTCTTTGCCTTCGGAAATGCGACGGTACAAACCAAAGTGCCCGGAGGCGATATAGTCAACAAGGGTTTCAAGAAAGTCGTTCAGAACGTCTGTGGTCGTAGAATCGATCTCATTAGGGTCGAGTTTCGACAGCTCCCAAAGCAACACTAGCATTCGTTGGCGTTGTTGAAGAAGGTCATCGATTCGTTTCCGAGTTCGTGGGCGCGGATTATCGTCTTCGTCGAGATTAGCAGTCATTTTTGGGTTGGATACTCAAATAGTGGAAGCATTTTCGAGCGTCGCTACTGTAACGCTTACTCGCGCATTTAGCACGCAGCGACGGCGGAATTCAACGTAAACAATCGATACAAAAAACAACGCTTTCGACTGACCGCGCCGCTATAATCCCCGTTATGGAAATCCCAGGGTACAAGATTTTACGGCACATTGGACAAGGCGGTATGGCGAGTGCGCATCTTGCTGTCCAAACGTCGTTAAATCGCGAGGTGGTTCTCAAGATACTCGACACATCGATGACGGATTCGGCGGTCGCGATTGAGAGATTTTTGAATGAAGGCCGTATCGTCGCCTCGTTGCATCATCCGCATATCATTACCACTTACGATATTGGAACCGCCGGCGATAACGTTTATATCTCAATGGAATTTGTCGACGGCGGCGATCTAAAACAACAGCTCGCCGAGCGTGTTTTCTCGCCGGACGAAGCGATTAGTCTCATTAGGAAGATCGCATCAGGCTTAGATGCGGCGCACGCTAAAGGCATCGTTCACCGCGATGTTAAACCGGGCAATATCCTGTTCCGCGGCGACGGCACGCCGCTACTCAGCGACTTTGGCATTGCAAAACGCTTGACCGGAGATGCCGATCTAACAGCTACGGGGATGTTCGTGGGAAGTCCAAACTATATGGCCCCTGAACAGTCAGATATCGGGCCGATCGACCGGCGTGCCGATATTTACTCGCTGGGCATAATTTTCTTCGAAATGCTGACCGGGCGCAAAGCTTATTACTCAGATTCGGTGATCGACGTCATCCTGATGCACAAGAAGGATCCGGTGCCGCTCCTACCGGAGGGATTAGCGGACTATCAAGAATTACTTAACTTAATGATGGCTAAAGATCGCAACTCCCGATTTCGCGATGTGACGAGTCTGCTCTACTTTCTCGATCGCCTTGAACAACAGTGCAAACTCAGGGCGCGGACGGCATCCAAGCAAACGGTAGACTTCGATGTCACTGCCGAGGACCATGCCGCCCCGATGCCGCAAGTGAAAAGGGTCGCGCTGTCAGCAAATCAATCGCGTAAATCGCCCTGGGTTCTCGCGGGCGCAGCGATCTTTTGCGCGATTGCGTATGGCGCCTTAATTTACGCTGAGTATCGAATGACGCATGAGCCTGTTCCGCATGTCGGATCAACGATTGTTGAACTCAGCACCTTGGAGAGAACCGAATTAGCAAACGCGCCAAACCTCGTACCGCTGGACGCCGACCAAGCGGAGAAAATCGTCGGTGGCTTGCGACTCATTCGCTCAATGAGTATCGATTGACAGCACCGCCACAAGACAACGCGTACTACTACTACTCGCGGCTGTTACAAATGAATCCGAACGACAAGATCGCGCAAGATGGAATACGCGAAATAGCCAATCGCTACGCGATACTTGCTGAACGTGATGTCGCGGACGGAAACTATGAACGAGCGCGCAGCTATGTCATTTTGGGATTGCAATTTGATCCAGCTAACAAAGGCTTACGCGTGCTGCGCGAATTTGCAGCCCCGCGCAATAAAGGAATTCTCGAGTCCGTATTAAACTTTTTTCGGTAGCGATATGAAATTGCGAAAGCAGCCTATGGGGCGACTGGGTCGTATTAGGGTGTCTTGCCTGCTGCGTCCCGAAGCAAAGCTTTTGCCTCGTCAACATGTTGGCTATCCCAGGCGTCGAGCAATGCTTTCAGTTCGGCAACGGTTTCCTGGACATCGACACCCTTGTCTTCGGCCAAGTGCGCCCGCTCCTCATTGAACGCTTCGGTAACAGCGTTAACGTCGAGCCCGTCGCGAGCCGCGTTGTCTAATGCATCGCGCAAGGTGTCTTGCGGCGAGGTTTGTTCAGCATTGAGAGCTTGAGCTGTGCCGAATGCCTGAGCCTGCAAAACTTGTCGACGTTCCTCTGATACCGAGACTGCGGTATCGTCAATCAATTGGCCGTTATCGAACACAAACATGCGTGGGCCTGGTGTCGCGCTCCGATACCATGCCGGTGCCGACCCGGACAACTGTACGGTCCGACTTGCCTGGCTTAACCATTGGTACATTCGCGCTTGCGTTTCGCCAGAATAAATAGAGGCAAATACACTGAGATATAGTGCAGTTGATTTTGTGAATTTTGTGCTGAGAGACGCCATGATTATTCAAAACGGTGCCGCACATAACGGGCTGCGCCGCACACGCAGTATAGCAGGGCGACAGGCGTCCATTCATGGCACTTAATTACCTCGAAAAATTGGACGATGGGCTGAGCCTGGTAACGCCGTCCGGACGACTTTCGAGCTTAATTGCCGATCGTTACAACACGCGCATGCTAGCCAAGGGACGATTTACCTGGGAAGCACCGCGTGTCCTGCCATTCGGCGCCTGGGTTGACGACTGTTTCGAACGCCTCGCACTTTCCGGCCGGAGCGAACCGTTCGCGGGTTTATTACTTTCCAGCGATCAAGAACGCGCCATATGGGAGCAAGTCGTTCGAGACACGGGCGATGTGGAACCGGACGATATCGCGAACCTGGCCGGGCTTGCCATGAATGCATGGGCGTGTCGTGCCTTATGGGGAATATCGCTTGATGACCTCGGCGGTCGCGGTGTGCGTCAGGAAACGCGACTGTTCATTCAATGGGCGGCGAGTTTTCAGGATCGGTGTCATGCGCTGGATGCCATCGATAGGCACCAATTTGCTGCGGATCTGGGTGACCATGCTGCGCAATTAGAGGCTGTCGTCCCGCCCTTCGAATTCTACGGGTACGTCCGTCTGCCAACCGTGCTCGATCGAATCACTCAGCGCCTTGGTGATTCGAGCAATAGGACCAGCGCGGCGCATGCGAATATCTCCGTGCCTTTTCAATATCAAACGTTTGCGAATCGCGATTTCGAATTGAATGCGGCAATGGATTGGGCTGCGCGCCAGAAAATACTCGACGCGGAGCAATCCGTCGTGGTCGCGCTCGCTGATGCGAATCGAATCGATGTAAAACTGGGGCAGCGTCTGGAACGGTCGCTAAAGGAATCGACCGCCAGACACGGGGCATCCGGCGAATTAACGTTGGTACTCGCTGACGCAACAACATTTTCGGACCTTCCGATTGTCCAAAGCGCACTGTTGATGCTGGATTGGTCGACTACCCGTCCATGGGATGAGGTGAGTTACTTAATCGTGAGTCCCTATCTTGGCGAAGCATTTAAGGAACGTGACGCGCGCGCCCTGCTCGATCTAGAGCTGCGACGATTCGGCGACATCGAGGTCTCCATCACTTCAGTAATCGAGGCGGCGAAATCAGGGGCCGTTGCCTGCCCATTGCTTTGCGCACGTCTTGAATCTTTCGTGCAGGCGTGTGCAGCGAAGCCATTACGCGCACGACTTCATGATTGGATCCGCTGCGCAGAAACCCTCCTCAGCGCACTAGGTTGGCCCGGGGACGTCGAGCTCAACGACGACGAACGCGCGGCAATCCTCGAATGGCGCCGGGCGCTGGATGCTCTGGCCGCACTCGATGCCGTACAACCGCCGTGCGATTGGCAGCATGCGTTGCGTCAATGGCGCGCGATCCTGCGTACGCGTGTTGTACCTAAAGCGAACGATACCCGCGCGGTGCAATTAGTCACCCCGGAAGAGGCTGCTTTCTTGGATGCGGATCAGCTATGGGTCGCGGCGTTTCACGACAGCGCATGGCCGAATCTACCCGATGCAAGTCCGCTATTACCATTTGATCTACAGCGCGAACGGGGCGTCCCCGGAGCGAATCCCGAGCTAGATTTTGCAATCGCGGAAAAGCTCTTGTCACAGTTGTCGGCGCGTAATCGCGACGCGATTTGGAGTTATTCGTTAGAAGAGGGGGAGACGCCACGCAGGCCACTAATAGGACATGATTGCCATCCTTCGGCTGCTGATTTGCCGCCCATTTGGTCATCATCAGCGGCAATTCAAGAGTACCGCATCATTGACGATCGGCATGCAACGCGGCTCGATCCCAATGGTGCGGTTGTTGGCGGTGTTGCTTTATTGACTGATCAAGCAGCGTGCCCGTTTCGTGCGTTCGCACGTCACCGCTTGCACTGCCAGACTCCTGCAGATGCGACACCAGGTCTGAATCCGATGCAGCGTGGAAATTTGATTCACGCCGTACTAGCTGCATTCTGGAAGCAAACGAAGAGCTCGGCGAAGCTCCGGCAAGCGCATGACAGCGAACTCAAACAATGGATCCATGATTGCGTTGCGAGCGTGTGCGAGGATTTTCGTAAACGTTACCGATTCATTGATTCTTTTTGGGAGTTAGAACGCGAGCGTCTGGTGGAGTTGACCGAACAATGGTTGACCGAGGAGCGTAAGCGCGGCGAATTCGAAGTCATTGCATGTGAACAATCGCGTCCAGCGGCAATTGGTAATTTCATCATCAACACGCGTGTCGATCGGGTTGACCGGATTGCGAGTGGTGAAGTCGTGATCATCGATTACAAGACCGGCCCTGTTGCGCGGCCCAGTTGGCAATTACCGCGACCCGATCAGCCGCAGTTACCACTCTATGCGGTGTGCACGGGTGGCGAGGACGTTGCCGGTATCGCCTACGCGGGATTGAAAAACGGCGAGTGTAAATTTGTCGACGAACCCAAAGGAATCGGTCAAGTAGCCATCTCTCTCGAAGTGGCCGAACAGTGGTCGATAACAAAACGCGAGTGGTATGGCGCGCTAATGGCGTTGGCTGAAGAAATCGAGCGCGGGCTTGCCATTGCCGATCCGAAGCGCGGTCCGGCGACCTGTCGTTACTGCGATCTGCAAAGTTTTTGTCGCATTGACGAACACTCGCCGAACGAATTACTCGGCGCCGAGAATGCGGATGACTAGTCCGCCTGCCGACGCTGCGGTCCGCGAGGCAGCGCTCGATCCGAGTCGCTCGTTCATCGTCGACGCACCCGCAGGATCAGGAAAAACAACGCTGTTGACCCAGCGCTTCTTACGCTTGCTGTCAATGACGACGCAGCCTGAATCAATTGTTGCGATCACTTTTACGCGCAAAGCTGCTGAAGAAATGCGCGGCAGAATTTTGGACGCACTCTGCGGGGTGACCGATTATCCCGAGCGGCTTGACCCAGTCACTTTGCGATGGGCAAGTGAGGCACGAGCAGCAAGCGAGGCTCGTGGCTGGCGACTACTTGAGAATCCGCGTCGGCTACGAGTGCAAACGATAGACTCGCTGTGCGCGACTTTGGCAAGGCATGGTCCGTTAATGTCTGGCTATGCGAGTAGCGCCGAAGTTCGCGAAGATGCGACCGCGTTTTATACGCGTGCCGCCCATGCCAGTATCGAAGTACTGGGTACGCGAGGTGTTTGGTCGGACGCGGTACGCACCTTATTGCGCCATCTTGATAATGACTGGGCGCGTCTCGAAGGTTTGTTAGTCGATATGTTGGCGCGTCGCGATCAATGGTTGCGAGTCATCGCCGAGCAACCGGATCGGATCCGTTTCGAACGCGCAATAGCGCAAGCTGTGCGCGCCGAACTTCGGGATGTCGCCGCGAAAATCCCGCGCAAACTAGGCGTCGAGATCGCGCGAATTGGTGTTTATGCCGCAGGCAACTTGCTCAGTGAAGCATCGAGCAATCCGATCGCGCTACTCGGCGACCTGGCGGATTTCGCCGCGCCCGAGTGCGCGGAATTATCCAAATGGCGAGCCGTTGTTGAGCTGCTCTTTACTAAAGAAGGTCAACTCCGCAAAAAAGTTACCAAGACTCAGGGCTTCCCGGTGAAAGGTCCTGGTGCAGTCGAATTTAAGGAACAATTCGCGGAGCTGATCGCGGAGATTGGCTCGATCCCAGGCTTGGCAGAGGCGCTCGGTCAATTGCGCGCGATACCTGATCCCAGTTACTCAGATCCACAGTGGCGCAGTATCGAGGCGCTGTTTATGGTTCTGAAGCTCGCCGCGGCCGAACTTAAAATTGCGTTTCGCCAAGCTGGGGTGGTTGATTTCGCAGAAATTTCTCACGCGGCACTGGCCGCATTAGGGCAAGCGCAAGATCCAAGCGAGTTAGCTCTGCTGCTCGATTATCAAATCCAACATTTACTGATTGACGAATTTCAGGACACCTCGACGACCCAATTCGAGCTGATCGAACGCCTATTAGATGGTTGGAACGTCGGTGATGGTCGTTCGCTTTTTCTCGTTGGCGACCCGATGCAATCCATTTATCGTTTCCGGCAAGCCGAAGTCGGGTTGTTCCACGGCACCCGCGAAGCGGGCCGCCTGGCCGCGGTTCCTTTGCAGGTCTTGCAGTTGACGACAAACTTTCGATCGCAGGCAGGGGTTATCGCATGGATCAATGAAAGTTTGACAAAGATGCGTGACGATCCGGCGTGTCCATTTTTAGACCTTCCTCGGTTGATCGCCGCGCGCCCTACGACCGATCGCGAGCCTGTTGCGATCCGAGGATTTATCGCCGCCGATACGGCTGCCGAATCGAATGCGGTCGTCGAGATTGTGCAGCGAACACAGCTTGAAAACCCACAGGCAAGCATTGGTATTCTCGTGCGTGGTCGTCGGCATTTAGGCACGATTAGCGCAGCGCTGCGCGCCGCCGATATTGCAGTGTCGGCGAATGAAATTGAGCGCCTCGGGGATCAAAGCATTGTGCAAGATTTGGTCGCCTTGACCCGAGCAATGCTGCATCTGGCCGATCGAACTGCCTGGCTCGCGTGTCTGCGGGCACCGTGGTGTGGATTGTCGTTAACGGCTTTGGCGCAACTTTTTGAAGGCGACCAGCGCACGACGATTTGGCAGCAGCTTAACGACGAGATAAAAATTTCCCGATTGACCGATCAGGAACAAGTTCTGCTGAAGCATTTCAGGGCAACAATCCGCCCGTCCTTAAACGCTGTAGCACGAGAAGGACTTGCGCCGTTGCTTGAACGTACTTGGCTTGCGTTAGGCGGGCCGAACCCCCATCCCGTGACGAGCTTGAGTCACGCGGATCGATACTTTGAATTGCTTCAAGACTGCGCCCGCAATGAAATTCTTGTCAGTGCGACGCGGATCGATGTGCTTTTAGAGCGCCAATTCGTCGCGCCCCCGGCGCAAAGCCAATCATTGCTTAAGATCATGACGATCCATCGAGCCAAGGGTTTAGAGTTCGATGTCGTCATTCTCCCAGGGCTGGGACGGGTGCCGCGTGCCGAATCACACCGCTTACTTGCGTGGCGCGAACATCTTGGTACTGACGGTCGTGAACTACTGTTTGCGCCGATACCGCGAAGTGGCGATCAGGATGACTCGATTCATGCCTATTTACACCGTAGTGAGAAGAAGGAGCTCGACGACGAAGGCTATCGCTTGCTCTACGTCGCCTTGACCCGAGCGCGGGAGTCTTTACACCTTATTGGAACGACTAAGGAATTAGCCGACGGCCGTGTGTCGACACCGGCCGCGCGATCATTTTTGCGGATGTTATGGGGAAGCGTTGACGAGGGCGCGTCGTTTGTTCGACACGCGCCCATACAAGCGCGAGTGTCCACTGATTCCGAGCCGCGCGATCAGACGATTAAACGGCCGCTTATTGCACACACCGATCTGAATTTGACAGCTGCTTTGACCCCAGCCCAGGGCGCGATGGCAGTGCCAGCTGACGTTGAATTCGAGTGGGCGAGTCCGACCGCGAAGCATATTGGAACGGTGACTCATACGTTATTGCAACTCCTAGACTTTGGTGACGGCGAGCAGTTAAGCGCAGCGCGGATCCAGTCTTTAGCACCCTATATTGAAGGTCGGCTTCGTGGGTTCGGTGTCGCGACTGGTGAATTGAGCGCGGCGCGCGAACAAATAATGGAAGCCGCGCTTTGCATGGTGCGTTCGCAGCGGGGACGTTGGATGATGGACCCGCGCCATGAACAGGCGATGAGTGAGTATGCATTAACGGCCGTGCTAGAAAACCGCACGATCAATATCATTATCGATCGAACATTTATCGACGCGGATGGTGTTCGATGGGTCATCGATTTTAAAACAAGCACACATTCCGGCGGCTCAACTGAGGCGTTTTTAGATAACGAAGTTGAACGCTATCGTCCTCAGCTAGAGCGTTATGCGCAAATAATGCACACGAGGGCGCAAAACCCAATTGCTCTCGGGCTATTTTTCCCGCTACTCGATGGGTGGCGCGAGTGGCGTTATGTCGCGCAACCGCACGCGGCAAAGGGTACTTGAAGGTTGTGAATGCGATACGCCGCAAGGCGACGTACCGCATGCGTATTGTTAGCGCTTTAATCGCAACCCCAACAGTGACAGTCCCGATGCCAAAAGTACGACACTAGGCGCTAACGGTACCGATGATACCGTTCCAGTGAGCACGAAATTATCGAGTCGATAGGTTCCGGCGTTTGACGCTGCAGCAGCGCCTGCCAGCTCAAAAAAAACGCTGCCTGTCAGATCGTTCAATGACATTTCGCTGTTAACCGTCACGAAATTACCCGACAAACCGCCGCTCGCATGTACTGAGTCGTTGATCCGGAACTGCCACTCGGTGGGGCCGCTCGCCGAGGCAAGATGCTCGAATGAGTAGCCGTCAATCGCAAGCCGGAATCCTTGCGTAACGATCAGTTCAACTAAGAGGCTGTTACCGTCGACGAATGAACGTGCACCGATGGCACGTCCGGAGCTTGGCGAGCCGGCAAAATCTGCCAGCGTTCCTTGTTCAAAAGTCCACGCTGAGACTTCCAAACCGAGGCCTAAGATTTCTGGTACGTTCTCAAACGCACCACTGCTATCGTCAAAATCGAAATTGACAATTACCTCGCTGGCTCGGCTTGTTAGGGGGAGTGTTGCGCAGGCAACGGCTATGGTGAGACAGAAAAAATGGTATTTAATTGTTTTGGTGTACATCCCTGTACCTCCTCTTCCATGAGTGGGATTTAAGTTTAAATGTCGGTGCATCGAATCATTCGAATGGTTGCCGACACGACGATTTTTACGCTATCGGAGTAATTATTTCAAGAACATATTAAACTGGCATTGCGACGTCGATGTGGCGTCGCATGATCAGAATCGAAAATTTCGGAGAGTTAGTGGCGTCGCAGCCAGTCAGAATTCAATGGCACAACCAGAGCTACGTAATTCCCTCAAAACGAATCACCAACTGCATTGGTATCGCATCGATAGTGTGCTCGGCCAGGGCGGGTTCGGTATCACCTACCTCGCCTACGATCCAAATCTCGACCAGCATGTCGCGATCAAAGAATACTTGCCGATGGATCTCGCGGTACGCGACGGTGACAATTCTTTTTATCCTGCGTCGTCAGCTAACGGGGAACGCTACCAGTGGGGCTTGGATCGCTTTGTTTCAGAGGCGCGTACGCTAGCGAAGTTCAAACATCCAGCAATCGTCCGCGTGTTAAGCGTCTTCGAAGAAAACAATACCGCGTACATGGTGATGGAGTACGAGCGCGGCAAGAGTCTCCAACAAATTCTCGATACCCGAAAAACCCTCGACGAAGATGAGCTGATACCGATCCTCGGGCCGTTGCTTGATGGTTTAGAACAGATGCATTCGACGGGGTTTATCCATCGGGAGATCAAGCCTGCGAACATTTATGTTCGCGAAGACGGGAGTCCCGTGTTACTGGATTTTGGCTCCGCTCGACAAGCCCTTGGTGAGCAGACGAAATCTTTGACCAGCATCGTCTCGCCTGGCTACGCGCCATTCGAACAATACTACTCTAAGAGCGATCGGCAAGGTCCCTGGACAGACATCTACTCGCTTGCGGCCACCATGTACCGTGCGATTTCCGGGGTCATGCCAATGGACGCAATCGATCGCAGCGAAGCGATCCTAAAAGCCGAACGAGACGTGTTCGTCAGCGCCGGTGAAATTGGTGAGGGACGCTACTCGGTCGGTTTCATGCGTGCGCTCGACCACGCCTTAAGCTTCAGTGAAAAGAAACGCCCGCAAACCATCGGCGAATAGCGCGCAGAGTTAGGCATCGAATCGAGAAATTCCGTGCCAGTGTCGGGTCAATCTAGCACAGCGTTACGTAACAAAACGCTCTTCGACCCGCCACCAGTGATCGCTAGCGAAATCGAAACACGCCTCGCCGAATCCGAAATTCCGATTCCCATTATTCGCAATAGCGATGCTGTCGAGGTGCCGCCGGTCTTAACGCTAGCGCAAGAAAGCGCATCTACCCACCGTGCTGATGTTGCCGAGCCACGATCGTCGAAACGGTCGTGGATCGTTGTTGCTGTGGTTATTTTGGCGATTGCAGCCACCGGCGTTTGGGTTCAAACAGCACCACAAGAACCCGGGGAGCCAAAATCGCTCAGGAATTCGCTAGCCGCATTTATTGGGACTGTTTCAGGAGATCGTCTTGATCGGTTGGTGTCGCAGGGTGATCGCGCGCTGTCGGCAGGCCATGCTTTCGAACCCATCACGGGCAGCGCGATCAGCTATTATCGCAAAGCCATCGCGCTAGAGCCTGATCATGAAGGTGCCCTACAGGGGATTACTTTGGTTGCCGCACGCATGCTACCTGCGGCCGAATCAGCGATCGCCCAAGATGATATTGAGCGAGCAACGCGACTGCTAGACATCTTACGATCGTTGCCGGGTCAGCGGCCGGCGCTTCAGCTGATCGAACAAGAATATAGCTTGCTCCAGGCCAAGCATGCTGCCGATGCGGTACAGTCCGATCGGATCGCCGAATTCCTTAACGAAGCGGCGACCGACGTTGCCGAAGGTCGGCTGTTGGAACCACGCGGTGACAACGCACTGGTACGGTATCGGGCAATCCAAGTGCTGGATCCGGACAATAGCGAAGCGGCGGTCGGAATAACGGTAATTGCTGCGATTTTAACGGAGCAATTCAATGAGGCAGTATCTGCAGGCAACTACACGCGTGCCAGTAAACGTTTGCGAGAAATTAGACCGCTGCATACAGACGATGCCGAATTCAATAAGCTGAGTAAAAGGCTGGAAGACGCTCGAAAACGGACCGTTGTGGCTGATACCCGGCAAACTGAGATTGAAGCGTTATTGGGTCTTGCGGCCGATGATTTTAAAGCCAATCGTCTAGCGACACCCCCGTCGAAAAATGCTGTAGATCGCTACAACGAAGTTCTCAAACTCGACCCTGAAAATAGCGCCGCGGCGACTGGCTTACGCGAAGTTGGAGAACGCTATAAAGGACTCGCGGTCGCGGCCATCCAGGCGCGACGATTTGATGCGGCGAAAGACTTGATTGCCCGCGCTGCGACGTTTCAGGTTTCTTCCGCTGACATCGAGCAGCTTTACAGTCAGATTCAAACCGCACAAACCGCATTTAAAGCCGAAACGGCTGAGCGAAGCTTAGCCGAAGAACGACAACGATTAGCGCTTGAAGCGGAATCAATTCGCGCGCAGGAACGACTGCGTATAGAGATGGAGGAAGAACAACGGGTCGCGACATTTGAAAAACGTCGACTCCAGGAACAGGAGGCAAAACGATTATTCGAAATCGAGCAGAAAAAGGCGAAAGCGGCGAGCGCAGCGCGGGCTGCTAACCAAGAGCTCGTGAGTAATGAACTCGCAGAGCGCTCCACAGTTGTCGTTGAGTTCGATGGATTTAGCGACGACCTCAGCCTCTACGGCGTTGATGAACGCGAGATCCGGGCCGACATTGAAGGTCAATTACGCGCGCTGGGGTATACCGTTGTGCTGCATCACGAAGCAAATCGCTCGAGGTTTACGCGGTTATTTTTGATCCGCTTTCGGGCGAATTTAAACTCCGCCTCCGGCGTCTTTTCCTATGCCGCCTCGCTGGCCCTGTATCCCAGTGTTCCGGCGACGGCGAACAGCATCGGACAGTCTGGACAGACCCCATTATGGACAAAGGGTGTCAGTGGCGTGGCGGTACAAATGCAATTACGCCGCGTGCGTGACGAATATGGGCAGATTATGCGGCTGTTCAAGCAACAAGTTGGTCAAGCGCCAGGGCGATTGTGAGGCGGGGGATACGCTCACTTAGCGAAGCCAGGCCGTAAAAAGTCACACGGGCCTAATGGCCGTCGTTGAAACTAACGAGCAGACCCGCAGGACCCGTCTCAATCCGATGCACAAGCTCTGCTTGGCGATTGATGCCTGTTTTATGGAACACGTGTTTTAGATGCGTGCGAGCAGTATTAACCGAGATTTCCAGCCGCGTCGCCGCGTCGTCAAGTGTTAAGCCGCCGACCAAAAGCTGCACTAGTTTGCCTTCCGTTTGGGTCAGCCCGTACAGCCTAGTTAGCACATCGTGAGACACCTGACGTCCGAGACTGGCGTCGAACAAATAGAGAATCACGCACGCCGCCTCGTCAGAACGTCGACCGGAAGCAACCGGTGTCGCAATCACTTCGACTTGATCGCGAATCATCGGAGCTTTGATAAACATCGCATCGCTACCGTCTTCGATACCTTCACGAGCTTTCGCAGCCGCGGCCGAAACCAATTTACGTAGTTTTTCATCCAGCTGGCGATCGCGCGCCGAAAGTCGGTTATTCGTGAAATCTAAACCGCGGTTGTGTTTCAGAATTTCCTTTGCATAGACGTTCAGATGTTCGACCGTCATGTCTTCTGACACGATCGCGATGCCGACCGGCAAGGCGTCGATTGCAGCAGCAAGCGCTTTGGTCTGCCCACTCGATACGTTCCCTGCAGCGAGGGATGAGAATTTTAAAGCTGCTCCGAAACTCTGCCCTTGCATGTCCCGCAACGGTGTCAGTAGGTCAAGCTCACCGACGCCCTGATTTTCCTTGTTCCTTAGGAGTTGTTCCTCATTTCCGAGTGTAATTACCTTTTGAACAATTGCGATTGCTGCATCGTGGTCGAGTGAATAGACATCCGCCAGCACTTCGAAAAGCGGGCTACCAACAAGTTGTTTGCGTCGCCAGCCGAGTAATATCTCGGCAGATTTGCTAACAAAGTTTACGCGGCCTTCGACGTCGGCGGTTACGACGGCGTCCTTATTTTCGTTGCGGCGTTCCGTCGTCGACGGGTCGAGAGTCAGCCCGAGGTCGCGATCTTTGCGCTGAAATAACGCCAAGTCTATCGCGGTGAGCAGGTCTTTAGTTGTGAACGGCTTGTTGATAAAACCGGCGGGGTGAGTTTGCCGCGCTCGTTCCAGTAGTTTTTGATCAACGTAGGCAGATACGTAGACTACCGGAATATCCAACTGGGAACGGATTTGATGAGCGGCTTCGATTCCATCCATGCCATCGCCCAATTTAATGTCCATCAGGATCAAGTCGGGATGGAGTTCCGTCGCTTTCTGAATAGCCTCGAGACCGTCTTTGGCAACGCCTAAAACGGCGTAGCCAAGTCCTCGCAAACGCATCTGCAACGCGCCAGCGACTGCTCTTTGGTCTTCAACAACGAGGATTTGCTCGCCAGCCATTATAAAATTCCATTTGCTGCACTTGGGTCCGGCGCACAGGCGCCTGCTGCGCGTTTAATCGCGCTCGCTCATTGTACTCTCCTTAGAGTGCAATGTTTTCAATTCTTCAGGGAAGATGGCACCCGCGTGGCGCCATTTTAGCCAGGTAACTGCTGTGGGAAGCTAATAGCCCGAGTTATGCGCTGCCATTACGTTGCTATACGTCAGTCGCTCGTGTTGTCCTAGCGATCATCCCGAAATTGCTTTTGAAACATTTCGCGACGTTCTTGCGCATCTACGGTTAACGTCGCAATGGGTCGGGCTTCAAGTCTACCTAAACCGATTTCTTCGCCGGTTTCTTCGCAATACCCGTACACTCCATCGTCGATTCGTCTTAACGCTTCTTCGATCTTGCGCAACAATTTTCGGTATCGGTCGCGGGTTCGAAGCTCGAGGATATTGTCACTTTCGCGACTCGCTCGTTCGGCCTCGTCACCAACATCGCGTGTTTCGGTCCGTAAGTGCTCTAGGGTTTCTTGAGATTCGGTGATTAACTCGCCGCGCCAAGCTTGCAGTTTCTGCTTAAAATAAAGCAGATGTTCCGGGCCCATATATCCTTCCTTGTTGGAAGGTTTGAAATCGAGCGGAATTTTGACGTCCTCCAGGTTGACTGGTCTGCGGACTGGGCGCTGCCGCGATGCAGATGGGGTTGTGGGCGGTCGAGCTCGGCCGATCGTTGAGTCAGTTTTGTTAGCTGATGTTTTCGGTGAAGGTGGAGCGGCTTTCGTGGTTTTCCGCGTCTTCTTCTTAGCTGTCGCCGGTTTCTTCGCTGCGGCTTTTGGCTTCGGTTGTGCTTTCGTCTTAGCGGGCTTTGGGCTCGCTGACTTTTGTTTTGTGGTTACTTTCTTTTTCGCGGTCACTTTCTTTTTTGAAGTTACCTTCGTCGATTTCTTTTTGGCTACGGGTTTCTTCTTGGCAGGCGCTTTTTTGGCAACTTTCTTTGCAGCGACCTTCTTAGGCGCTTTTGTAGCGGTCGTCTTTTTTTTAGCAACTGGTTTCTTCGTTGCCGTCTTCTTCGACACCTTGGTCTTTGCCTTTGCCACGGTATTTACCTCTTGCCGGGTCCGTATTGAAGTCGGGGCAGAGCTATTAAGATATGAAGCGGCTTAACACGCCTCCCCGCGGAGCAACGCGCACATTAATCACTTTCGATCGCGAACGCAACGATTTGAACTAAACAATCGACCCAAACCGCGACCCGCACTTGGCGATAAAAATTTACGATCCGCAAAATATTGGTGGAGCACGGTGGCGACACTGCACGAACGGGCATTCGATCCGGTGGTCCGCTGGATCGGATGTTCAAAATGACTCGAGTTCGAGCGAGATTGAGCCCGCGCCGAGCGGCGTAGCGCTGCTAGTCTCACGGCGTTCGGAGCGTACCAGGCCGACATTGGGTGCATACCAATCAATGTTATGCACCTGAATATCCGTTTTTCCAACATAGTTACCCACGTCGGCCGTGGCTTTGCCATTCGCAACGATTCTTAGGCAATGACGAAATTCGCCGGCCTTAACTGCCACGTCGTCGTCGACGCTTTCAACCGTATACGTCAGTGTGATTGGGTGAATGAGCCGGAACAGCGTTTCCCAGGGCGGACCCGAGTTCTCTAAGACGGATGTCACGGAGCGTTCTTGCCAACTAACACCCACTTCCAGCTTGCTCGGAAGTACCAGAACTGCCGGCGTATCAGCTTCGATTTCTGCTTGATCACGTAATTTGCGCGCAATGCGATGAACCCCTAGTTCGTCTCGGCGGTAGAAATACTGATGGCCGTCGACCGTACGCTTGGCGACTACTTCGATTTCGTCCAGAATTTGCGCTGGCAGTGCTTCAAGTAAATATTTCTGCGTGACCGTACCATCCATGGTTGTTCGTTCGATTCGATACTGCCAGTAGCGATCCGAATCGAGCGGAAAATAGTCGACTTCAGAATCTCCGCAGCCCGCTAGGTAAAGGACTCCGATGAGGCAAATTCGGCTGGTTTGAAACATCGAAGCGGACATCCGGGCTATCACAGCCCCGCATCATATCGTCGTCGACGAACGACGGGAATCGGACGCGGGTTTCCAGTCGCCGGATCCTCGGGCCCGGGCACCAAGGGGGGCAATGTGCGATCGCTAACGACTCGCCGAATGCCGCTGGCGTCGCCGGGCTCTGGACTGTCACTGGTCAGCGGCGATCGAGTCCGTTAGCCCGGTTGGTTCGCCGGGATCTTCAACGCAAGAAACTGAACTTGCTGCTGTCTTTGCACGAGCACTGCTACCGTCGATCCTGGTGTGGCGCTGCGACTCAGGTCCGTCAGTTCCGCGACGTTGTCGATCGGCTGGTGGTTAAACGAGACGATGATATCTTCGCTTTGCAAGCCTGCCTCGGCGGCCGGCTTGCCGGACTCCACTCGGTCTACTCGCACCCCATGTTCAACGCCAATCGCTTCCTGGTCGGATCGAGTTATATCGGAGACCACAATGCCAAGTGGCCCGGTTGCTTGCTCAGCGGAAGCAAGCTGTGCATTTTCCAACAATCCAACTGTGATTTTGACAGTTTTCGTTTCACGGCCCCGGATAATGCGCATCGTGGTTTCCGAATTAGCAGGTGTAGAGGCGACGATCGGAGGCAGCGATCCGGAGCGCTCGATCGCGCGTCCCGCGAATTCAACGATGACATCGCCAGTCTTTAACTCGGCACGCGCGGCGGGACTATTTGGCGACACGTCGCTAATGAGTGCACCGCGTGGGCTATCTAGGCCGAACGAATCGGCGAGCGCTTGATTTAAATCCTGTATAGCAATCCCCAACCAGCCGCGTTCGACGCTTCCGTTAACTTTCAGCCGCTCCGAAATGCTTGTTGCAAGGTTGATCGGGATCGCGAAAGAGAGGCCCATGTAGCCGCCCGTGCGGCTGAATATCTGTGAATTGATCCCGATAACTTGACCCTGCAAGTTAAACAAAGGACCACCTGAATTTCCTGGGTTCACTGCAACGTCGGTCTGAATGAACGGGACATAGTTGTCGTTCGGTAGGCTTCTCGACACGGCGCTAATGATCCCTTGCGTGGCAGTTTGCTCGAGTCCGAATGGCGCACCGATGGCGAGCACCCATTGACCAACATTTAAATCGTCGGAATCGCCGAACTTTGCCGGCCGGAGCCCTGTCGCATTGACTTTCAGCACCGCGATATCCGAGTAAGCGTCGGCGCCAATTAAGTTCGCCGGGAGTTCACGTTGGTCATTCAAACGTACAATAATTTCTGCCGCTTCATTGACGACGTGAGCGTTGGTGAGAATGTATCCGTCAGATGAAGCAATCACGCCAGAGCCTAGCCCTTCTTGTGGGGCTGGGGAACTTGGCTGTCCAGGGGCCCCAAATTCGCGGAATCGGCGCAGAAATTCCGATAAGTCACTTGGTGACCCGCCGTATGGTGAGTTTGTTGCAGTGATTTGTCCTCGAGTTTGGATGTTAACGACTGAATCACGTTCATTCCGCACTAAGGTTTCGAAATCCGGCAGTTGTCCAGGCTCGGTCGGCGGCGCCGCAGCGCTTGCCGACCACGACAAGAAAACCATGAGCACGAGGACTAATTTGTCCTGCAATCCTCGCGAGCAACTTAGTTTTGTAGACATTGTTAAATCTCCTGTAACGCAGGTTAAGGGTTGTAGCGAGTGGGACTGCTAATTGAGACTTTCGTTACATTACAATTTCGTAATGTTCTCGGTCGTGTTCGAAAAGCTGCACTTTGAATGACGCGCAGCGACGACGTGCTTCTCTTCCCCTAGGATGGTTGGTTTAGTACTATGCGCGCTGCGCTTATACGGGCCTGCGCAAAACAAGAGCTATCAAACGAATGCGACAAGTTGGTCTTTGTGGTGGCCGCTTAGACGCCGCCGACGGAAGGAGTTTCTAGATGAAAATGCCGATTTATTCGGTCTTACTGACGGTTTGGTCGCTCACCGGGGCGACCGCCGTGCTTGCCGCGGATGCCGCAAAAGGCGCGTACTTGGCGAATACCTGTATGGGCTGCCATGCGGTAAAGGGTTATTACAATGTTTACCCAACCTATCGCGTACCCAAGCTCGGTGGTCAAAGCGCGAAGTACATTGAAAGCGCGCTAAAAGCTTACAAATCGGGGGACCGCATGCATGGCACGATGCAGGCAAACGCAGACAATTTAAGCGACGAAGACATGGCCGATATCGGCGCATTTCTTGAAAGTCACGGCCAATAAGCGGCAACCACCGACCGCAATTAGAACAATCCGGAGCAAGCACGGCATGAAAACGGTAATTCCCAGCGTTTTTGCAATACTGGCAATTTTTGCCACGTTCACGATTGAAGCAAACGAGCCCGAAAATAGCGCTACAGGGGGAACGATTGCCGATAAAATAAAAACCTGTGCGGCATGCCATGGCGAAAATGGCGATCAACCATTAGTGGCGGAATATCCAATATTAGCGAATCAATACCCGAGTTACTTGGCTAATGCGTTGCGACAATATCGAGACGGACAGCGAACTAACCCGATCATGGCAATGCAAATGGATCTTCTAAAGCCGAGCGACGCTGATATTGAGGCCTTGGCCGAGTACTTCGGGTCAAAAAGCAGCAAATTGCACAACCTGGCCGACGACTAGGAGTCCCGGTAGCGAACGCCAATCGCCAGCCGATGACGAGTACGTTCGCTGGTTGTAATCCATATTTTAATTTCCTATAAGCGACATCGGACGAATCCGGGCCTGTTTGAAGTGCCCAATTTTGTCCCCGGGCAAGCGAACGACCGTAGAAAAAGTTGCAATTGCTAACGATTTCGAAGGGCGCTGAACGCAAGCGGCCATTCAGACTCAAACGGGATCCCCTAATCGAACGCAAATACTGTCAGTCATGAAGGGCCTTAGACCTCGGATCTTAGTATCGCTAGGTATCATCATTGGTGTAACGCTCTGCGCCGCCTATTTAATCAATACGCGTCCGCGCGCCGAGGCAAAGCCACCTACGCAAACCGTCTATCCTGTCGCAATCGTGTCAGCGAAGGTCGAAACCGTGCGTCCCGAACTCCACCTGTACGGTGAAGTCGCTGCCGGTCGGGAAGCAGAAATCCGCTCGATGGTGGCAGGGCGACTCGTTTCTCTAGCTGCAGATTTCCGCAGTGGTGCTTATGTCGAGGCGGGTAAGCCATTGGCCAGCATCGACTCTTTCGAGTACGACGTTGTGCAACGCGAACAGCTGGCGAATCTCAGTGAAGGGCAAGCGAAGTTGCGTGAACTCGAATCGGATCTTGCCGCCGAACGACAGTTGCTGAAATTGCTCGATGAACAAATCGAGCTACGCACGCGCGACGAGAAGCGTATCGCTGACTTAGCGAAGAAAAATCAAATGAGTGAAAAAGCGTTAGACGATGCCACACTCACGCTCAATTCCAGCCGACAACTGCGTTTGCAAGGCAGTCAGAAGATTGGTGCGCTAGACGCCCGGATCGCCCAACAGCGGGCAGTCGTCGCCCGCACTGAAGCGCAACTCGATCGCGCAGAACGCGACCTTGCGGATACGAAATTGATCGCGCCATTCGGCGGGTTTCTACAAGACGTCAACGTCGCGAATGGCAAAAGGGTAGCGGTTGGCGAGAGTATCGGTCGACTCATTGACGCCGCAGGACTCGAAGTCCGCTTTGAACTACCGAATGCCGACTACTCGAGACTCATAGGTACGCGTGAGCGACGTTTCGGCGTTGAGCGTCATCCGCTAACAGGCACAGCGCTACGAGTTGATTGGCGGCTCGGCGATACGGGTTTTAGTTATAGCGCGGTGATCGAGCGGGTTGGCGCAGAAATCGATTCGAGTACCGGCGGCGTGGTCGTCTATGCGCGGGTTGTCGATGGGCCCATCGATATTCTACGCCCAGGCGCATTCGTCGAAGTATTCGTCCCTGATGTGATTTATGAAAACGTGATCGTGCTTCCCGCGACTGCCGTGTCCGACGATCGGACTATCTATCTGGTTGATGGTGATCAACTCGTCGCGCTGCAAGTAGACGTGGTGCGCGAATTTGCCGATCAAGTATTCATTCGGGCAGATATTGAGGAACAAACTCAGATCGTCGCGGAGCAATTTCCGAATATAGGGCCTGGCACCAAAGTCAGGCCGCTTTAAAGCGCACGAAGACCTTCTCATGATTCGACCCGCAACGAGCGAAGCAAAAATTCGATTCTAAAGATGCGCAATAGCGAACTACCTAGCGGACCAATCGCAATGTTTGCTCAGCACCCGACTGCTGCAAACTTGATTATCGTGCTGATGGTCGTCTGCGGTGCGTTTGCGATGACTAAAATCAATCGGCAATTTTTTCCGGACTTCGGCATCGATTTCGTAACCATCGACGTTCCATGGCCAGGCGCTTCCGCGGAAGATGTAGATAGTAATATCGTGCAGGCGATTGAGCCTGAAGTGCGTTTTCTCAATGGTGTCGAACGCGTGATATCGTCTTCTTACGAGGGGATCGCGAGCGTTTCGGTTGAGTTCGAGCCAGGACATAACATGCAAGAGGCTTTGGCCGATGTCGAATCTGCAATAACCCAGCTGCGGACTCTGCCGGAAGACGCTGAAGAGCCGGAAATTCGCCGTATCATACGCTACGAGACGATTTCCAAAATCGTCATTTCGGGCCCATTTCCGGAAAAATCGCTAAAGCACATCGCTAAGTCCCTGCGTGATGATCTACTTGACCTTGGTATCGATCGGATCGACTTGTTCGGCGCTCGCGACGAAGAGATTTGGGTCGATGTCGAACCCGCGACGCTGCGGCGTTACGACTTAAAACTTTCCGATATTGCCGATCGCATTGAGCAATCCTCGCAAGACCTGCCATCTGGTGAGATTGGTGGCGGCGAACAACAAGTTCGCAGTCTCGGCTTGAAGCGCACCGCGGCCGAAGTGGAATTGATCGAAATTAAAGCGTCGCCGGCGGGCGGGAAAGTACGCCTGCGCGATATCGCGAACGTGCACGAAGCGTTCAAGGAGTCTAATCGTGTCGGCTTCCGCCACGGTCAACCAGCCATCGAATTACACATTCGACGCGCGATCAACACCGACGCGCTAACGATATCGAAGACCGTGCGAGACTTTATTGCAACCGTTAAACCAAGCTTGCCACCGACATTGTTACTCGAACAATACGATATCCGAGCACGTTCTATTCAACAACGTATTCAACTGTTAGTGAACAATGGTATCGGCGGATTAGCTTTAGTTCTGGCAATTTTATTTTTGTTTCTCAATGCCCGCGTTGCTTTTTGGGTAGCGGCTGGGATCCCGGCGGCCATGCTTGCAGCAGTTGCAGTCATGTGGGTTAGCGGCCAGACGATAAACATGATCAGCATGTTCGGCATGATCATGGCGATCGGCATCGTTGTTGATGACGCGATTGTTGTCGGCGAGCACGCGGAAGCTCGATTTCGCCAAGGATTACCCGCGCTCGATGCCGCCGTCGCGGGCGCGCGCCGCATGGTGGCTCCGGTAACAAGTGCGACATTAACGACGGTGGCGGCGTTTATGCCGTTGTTCCTTGTATCTGGGATTATGGGGCAAATCATTTCGGCCATCCCCTTCGTGGTCGTCGCCGTATTGCTCGCTAGCTTGTTAGAGTGTTTTTTCGTGCTACCGGGACATTTGAGCTCCGCGTTACGTGAAGATGCCGCCGAACCAGGATACTTCGGTCGCCTTAAAAATCGCTTCAACAGCAGATTCGATGCGTTTCGCGCAGGCCGATTCAAGCGCTTGGTGACACGTGCCGTGACCTATCGATACATCACGGCAAGCTTAGCAATCGCTGCCATGGTGCTAGCAATCGCGAGTGTGGTCGGCGGTCGGGTCGGTTACTCGTTCTTTCCGTCACCGGAATCGGACACGATTTACGCGAATGTCGAAATGATCCCCGGGACGCCTAAGTCACGTACCTTCGAGATGCTATTGGAGGTCGAGCGAGCCCTGTATCGCGTCGTAGAGAAGCTCGACGGAGCTGATAGTGATCTCGTATCGATGAGCCTCGGCAAGCTGGGCATGGCGGTTGGCGAACAGCGGGGCGGACCGTCTGAATCGTCGAGCGATACAGTCGGTGGACTCGTTGTCCAACTAAAACCATCGGACACGCGTGACGTTCGATCTGAAGCGCTCATGACAGCGTGGCGCGCTGAAGTTCAAAAGCAACCCGGGTTGAAAACGTTTACCGTGATGGCCGAACAATCTGGCCCGCCAGGTCGCGATTTAGATATTCGTTTGCGAGGGGGATCGGTACAGGATCTCAAGTCGGCTTCGGCCGCGGTTGGTGACCTAGTGTCGCGCTATGCTGGGGTGAGCGACGTAGACGATGATTTACCTGTGGGTAAACCAGAAGTCGTGCTCGAGATCACAGCGACTGGACAAGCGTTAGGGTTTACGACAGAAGAAATTGGCCGGCAAGTCAGAAATGCAATAGACGGTGCGATCGCACTGCGGTTTCCGCGCGCTGATGAAGAGATCTGGATCCGAGTTCAACTGGATCGAAAATTCGTCGATACCAGCGTGCTCGATCACTTGTACCTGCGCGCACCCGACGGCACCGAGGTGCCGCTCAGTGAAGTGGTTAGTATCCGTAAGCAAAGTGGATTCGCGCGAATTCGCCGCGAAGATGGGCGACGCGAAGTATCCGTTACTGCCGAATTGGATACATCGGTCACGCGTTCCGGAGAAGTGATCCGCAGTCTTGTTGCAGGCGGCTTAGTTGAGCTCGTTCAGAAGTACGGCGTCGAATATGAATTTGCCGGCCGCGCTGAGGAGCAAGCCGAGACCTCAGCGGATATGCGTAGGGGGGCGATGCTGGGACTTGCCATGATCTACATCATCTTGGCTTGGGTTTTCTCCAGCTATTCGCGGCCTGTAGTCGTCATGTCAATTATTCCCTTGGGATTTGTCGGTGCTGTTTTAGGTCATTTTCTGTGGGGCGCCGACCTTACGATTTTGAGTATTTTTGCCATTCTAGGTCTGGCTGGCATTGTGATTAACGATTCCATTGTGCTAGTGACCACGATCGATGAGCGGCGCAAAACGGAAACGGTTAGCTCAGCCGCGATCAACGGTGCTTGCGATCGTCTGCGAGCAGTCGTGTTGACGTCGGCGACAACAATCGGTGGACTCACACCATTGCTTTTCGAAACCAGCCTACAAGCGCAGTTCCTCATCCCCATGGCGTTGACTATTGTGTTCGGATTGCTAGTGACGACATTCGTGGTTCTGCTGTTAGTGCCTGCGCTCATTGTGATGCAGGACGACGTCAAAATCGCCTTGTCTTGCGCTTACGGCCGTTTAATTGGGCGCAGCGCGGCTGCCTAACCAAGCCTACGTTCCAGTCGAGTTTAGCGATTCTTGCGTAACTTTATTCGCGCCAAACCAGCGAGATTTCGATTCGAGAGCCAAGGACAACAAGGCCGGCATAAATGTTAACGTTATGATCGATGAAAATAGCAAACCGCATAAGACGATTGCACCAAGCCCACGATAAAGCTCCGTACCTGCGCCTGGATTGATGACTAACGGCGATAAACCGAAAACCGTCGTCACTGTTGACATAATGATGGGTCGCAGGCGTGCCCTCGCGCTCTCGATAACAGCCAATTTTACGGATAGACCTTGCCGCACGTTCGCTAGGGCTTTTTCCACGATGAGAATCGGGTTGTTCACTACGGTACCGATCAAAATCAAGAACCCCAGCATGGTGATAACGTCCAGCGGCTGATGAATGTTCGCTAGGCCGAGGTATTCGAGCCGCGCGCCGATGAAATTCAACAGCCACAACCCGACGAGGCCGCCGCTGATACCAACCGGTACGGTCAACATGATAATTAGCGGATAACCCCAGTGCGAAAATACCGCAACGAGTAGTAAATAAGCGATTAGTATGGCGATGAAAAAATTGTCGCTCAGCGCGGCACGAGTTGCCTTCAAGCTGTCGTTTGCGCCGCTGATCCGCATCACTATGCCGCTGTTGTCGGCGGCCTGAAATTCGTCAATGAGCATCTCTTGGACTCTTTCGACGCCTGTCTCCAACGGAATGTCGCGCGGCGCAATGATCGACAATGTGATCGTTCTTTGCCCGTCGACGCGACGAATCGTCTCCGTGTTCACTGTTTCCGTAATGGTAGAAATCGCATTGAGTGGCACGATGCCGCCATTTTGCGTGTAGAGCGATAGTTGGCCGATGTCGGCAGGGCGCTCCACAACACCGTGGGTTGAGTAAAGGAACATGTCGATTTTGTCGTCACCGAGAAAAAACTCGTCGACGAAAGCGCCATCCGTGAACGCCCAGATAGCATAGCCGAGTTCTGCGGTATCAAGCCCTAGCTCAGTCGCGCGTTCCCAATCTGGATGGATCTCTAACAGCGGCTGGCCCATCGCTAAGCTTGACGGTTGGGGGCGTACTTGTGGGTTGTCAAAAATTTCTTTCGAGCGCATAAACGCTTTGAGACCAACGTCGAACAAGCGGACAAGGTCTGTTCCGGAAATATCTAGATTTATGCTGCGGCTGCCGCCTGTATTGCTGGCAAAGATCGAGCCGCGCGAAGCGAAGGCAATAACGCCGGGGACTTCTTTAAAGCGCCGCGACACAGACTTAAGGAGGTCGTCGACCTGAGCGCGTGAGGTGGCCTCGGGTATGAGCAGAATGTTACCGGCTCGCGCATAGCCGAACATGTAATTTAATGCCGGGACTTCGGCTTCGCCGCGTTCAAAGTCACCCGGATCCGCGCCAATAAACGGCACAAGATAGTCGTTTAGTTCTCTAATAATCGAATCCATGCTGGCAATGTTGTAACCCGGCGGCGAGTACATAAACGCAAATATTTTTTGCTCTTCACCTTCAGGCAAATATTCTCCTTTGGGCGTAAGAAATAAAATTATCGAGGCCGATATCCCAAAGACGAAGACGATGAGCAAGATCCGCCGAGCCGTATTATCGATAGCCCAGGCGACCATAGTAATAATCGCGGTCGCACCACGAGCAGCACAGCGATGTAGACGATTCGTTGATGCGACCGGATTGCTCAAAAATCGTCCGGCCGCGGCAGGTACTAGCGTTACGGCGACGCCCATGGACATCAAAATGGAGGCGCCGATCGCGATCGCGATATCAGAGTACAACTGGCCGGCTTCTTCAGTAACAAAAATGACAGGTAAAAATACTAAGACGGTCGTCAATGTCGATGCGAGAACTGCGGGCCATACCTCGGCGACGCCGTCGACTGCGGCGCTTAGGCGACCTTTTCCTTCGTTGAGGTGACGATAAATATTCTCTAGAACAACGATGCTGTTATCGAGCGTCATTCCGATCGCAAACGCCACCCCAGCGAGCGAAATGACATTGATGGTGCGCCCGGCCAGCATCAAGCCGAAAAATGCGGCGATCGTGCAAATCGGGATCCCGATTGCGCCGATCAGCGTCGCCCACGGCGACGGTAAAAATAAGTACAGCACGAGAATTGATAGCGCAGCGCCAATGATCAGATTTTGCACCACAATTGACACTGCGTCTTTAACGTACTGCACATCTTCACTGGATAAGTCCATGCGTAGTCCTTTAGCTGCGAGCGGACCTGCGTTGAGTTCCGCGACGCTCGCCATGACTTCGTCCATTACGGTAACGACGTTAGCGCCGATCATGCGGCGCACGCCTAATGTGACGTTAGGCACCCCATTCGCGTAGGCAACGGTTCGGACTTCAGAACTATCGAGTTCCGCATAGCCGACATCTTTGAGTCGCACAGGGATACCGGCGTGGCGTGCAATAATCAGATCATCAATTGCCTGAACGCTCTCAAATCGACCGAGTGTTCTTACGATGTAGCGTCGCTTACCGGCATCCAGATCGCCACCGGAAACATCTCGGTTGCGACCTCGGATTGCGTTGCGTAGTTCGAGCAAGGAGATTTCACGTTCGGCTAGTCGGGCAGGGTCGACGTAGATTCTGATCTGTCGATCCGTGCCGCCCCAAACCTCCACTTCGGCAACCCCGGTGATCCGTTCTAATCGCGTGCCCACGAAGTCACGAATATAATCTTGCAAGATGCCGACGTTCACCTTCTTGGGATTACCGTCCTGCGGCGTGATCCTGAAAAACAGAAATGGGTTATCCGACGTCGACGTCGTTACGATCCGTGGCTCGTCGACGTTTTCGGGATAATCTGGAACTTGTGCGAGTGCGTTGTTAACGCGAATTAGGACTTCGTTGAGATCCACACCGTGCGGAAACTCCAGTTCGATACGGGCCTCCCCGGTGCCCGCGTTTGAGATCATCCGATCCAAATTGGGAATGGTGCGCAAATAATCTTCTTGTTCAATGATTATTTCTTTTTCGATGTCTTGTGGTGTGGCGCCAGGCCAGGTCGTGCGCACGGAGATGACGCGTGCATCAAGATCGGGGATCATTTGCTTGGGCAAGCGATTAACCGCGCTGATGCCGAATACGCAAATGATTAGTATCGCAACCGTTAGTATGACCGGTTTATGAACTGCGAAATGGAACATGCCGGCTTAGATGTCGGTGGCCAATTCTTCGGCTACCGTGACGACTTGGCCTGGGCGAAGAATCTCATTGCCGCGCACAATGACCTGCGTTCCAGCTTCAAGATCGGTATCTAGAATTTCGATGCTATTTCGATAAACCCGACCCGTACTCACCGCAACCGAGGTCGCTTTAGCAATGCCGTCTTCGACGGCGATTGTCCAAACCGTTTGTTCTCCGTTCGGGCGCCTGACGACTGCGTCTTGAGGAACGAGAAGCACAGCATGCTTGGAGCCGTCTTCGATTTGCATGATCACCCGCGCGGACATTCCTGGGGCGAGGCGTCCCAAATCGTTTACCAGATCGATCTGAACGGGAAACGTCCTAGCGGCGCTATCACTGACAGGAATTTTTGCGGTGATCGCGGTGTCGAAAACTTCGTTCGGAAGCGAATCGAAGCGAATGCTTACGCGCGTGCCTTTACGAATCTGGCTGAAATATAACTGCGGTACGGGCGTAACCAAGCGTAATAATCGTGTTTCGACTAGCTCGATGAGCGGATCACTGGTATCAACCCATTGGCCAATTTCGGCAAGTTTTAGACTGACGACCCCGTCGAACGGGGCACGCACAATGTGCCGGTCAAGTAAGGCTTGCGCGCGCAGCAGCGACGCGCGGGCTTGGGCGAGGGCCGCGCCGGCTATGTGAATTTCCGAACGTGCGGTTTCAACAGTGGTCTTTGGAACATGCTGCTGTTTGGCTAGTTCTGTCAATTCAGCGAGTCGACGACGCGCTTCGCTTTCGCGCGCTGTTGCCTCGTCGACCTGCGCGCCGGCGAGCGATTTTGCTATGACCGCGAGTTCGCTATTGAGCTCCACAACGACTTGGTTTTGTGCGATCTGATCCCCTGAATCCACGCTTAGGCGCTCGATCAAACCTTCGACTTCGCTTGAAAGTTGGGATACGCGAACGGCTCGGAGGCTGCCGGTTAAATTAATTTCTTCTGCGATTACGCTGCGCGTTACTTTTGCTACGCTGACCGGCATTGCCCCTTGCCCAGAAACGGCGAGATTGATGCAGCCTAGGCTAACGCAGGATATGGCTAAGATAATGCGTTTCATAGAATTAAATGTGCTAGATCATGAACGTACATTAGCTGATGTGATGCACCTATACTACCTGAGGATCGCGACGCCAACAGGCAGCGCAAGACGTGCACTTAACAATGAACTCACACCGAAAATTTATCGTAAGTTCGTGCTCCACGTCGTGTTCGACTAGGTCGAAATAGATCTGAATAGACGCATCGAACCCGATTCAATCGCAAACCGTTCGAGATTTTCATGCGCGTTTTTAAAATTAACTCAATGTCTGCACGCAAAGTCTGCGGCCTCGTTTATTTGGTCGTTTGGGCATCGTGTTGTGCTTACGCAAACGAATTACCCATCGTAGACATGCATGTTCACACGGCGGGGATTGGCGGCGGTGCAAGTGGCTGCTTTATCGCACCTAGTTTGCGTAACAGCTATAAGTTTTCATTTTATTTGCGCGCCTTTGGCGTCACTGAAAAGGAACTGACAACGTTGGGAGATGCGATTGTGATCCAGCGTATCGCCGAGCGGGTTAAAGCCTCGGTCAATGTCGACAAGGCAGT
>JAQCEL010000018.1 GCA_027618655.1 Pseudomonadota bacterium
TTTTAATCCACACGGTCGGATCATTCGTGACGGGATGGATCCTGATCGCTGAATTCATCTTTTGTCTCGCGATGGCGCTCAAGTGTTATCCACTGCAACCGGGTGGCCTGTTAGCCATTGAGGCGGTGGCTATTGGCTTAACCTCACCGGCGTCCGTTTATCATGAATCGGAAGCGAACTTCCCGGTCATCATGCTGTTGATGTTCATGGTTGCCGGCATTTATTTCCTCAAGGAACTACTGCTATTCACGTTTACGAAAATCCTTTTGAAGGTTCGCTCGAAAGTAATTTTGTCATTATTGTTTAGCATCGTTGCTGCGGTCTTGTCTGCGTTTCTTGACGCGTTAACTGTCACCGCGGTCGTCATTACGGTGGCTGAGGGTTTCTATCTCGTTTACCACAAAATCGCCTCTGGAAAGCAATATCACGACGACCACGACCATAGCGAAGATCGGCAAGTCGGAGAGCTCGCGCGCGCGGATCTCATTGAGTTCCGAGCCTTCTTGCGCAGTTTAATGATGCATGCAGCCGTTGGCACTGCACTCGGCGGCGTCACAACACTAGTCGGCGAACCGCAAAACCTGCTGATAGCGAAAGTGGCAGGTTGGGAATTTGTAGAATTTTTCGTACGTATGGCACCGGTTTCGATGCCCGTGTTAGTCGTTGGCTTGTTAACTTGCGCGCTACTCGAAAAAACCAAAACGTTTGGTTTCGGAATGACCTTGCCGGAAAACGTCCGGATCATTCTCGTTGGTTATGACGCGAATCAAACTGAACGTCGCACCACTCAAGATGTCGCAAAACTCATCGTTCAAGCGATAACGATCGTATTCCTTGTTGTCGCGCTGGGATTCCATTTGGCCGAAGTCGGCGTCATTGGATTGTGCGTCATCGTATTAGCGACCGCATTTAACGGGGTAATAGAAGAGCACCGGATCGGTCACGCGTTTGCAGAAGCATTGCCGTTTACTGCGCTACTCGTGGTATTTTTTGGCATCGTCGCCGTCATTCATGATCAGCATTTGTTCTCCCCAGTCATCCATTGGGTTCTAACGCTCGAAGGTAAAAGCCAGACCGCCGCGTTTTATCTCGCGAACGGAGCGCTATCCGCGATAAGCGATAATGTATTTGTTGCAACCGTCTACATAACCGAGGTCGCGAAGGCCCTGACTGACGGGGAGATAACCCGTGAGCAATTTGATGTGCTGGCGGTCGCCATCAACACGGGGACGAATATCCCGTCCGTAGCCACGCCAAACGGTCAAGCCGCATTTCTCTTTTTGCTAACGTCTGCTGTCGCTCCGCTCATCCGATTGTCTTACGGGACGATGGTCTGGATGGCACTTCCGTATACGATCACGATGACGTTAACGGGTCTCGCCGCAGTGTGGTTTTTTCTCTAAATCACAAAATCCAAGTCGATCTGGGGCTGCCTATTTTATCGCGGGGAAGCGACAACCGTGTCAGGATTGTTCGCTTCCCTTAGAACGTCTGCGCAAATCACACCGTAGCGCTCGTCAGCCTTGTCGAAATCGATCCATTTACGGTCGATTAATTCGTTGATTTCGCTAGTTGCCGCGTTGAATTTCTCGAGCGCAGCGGTCTCGCCGATTAGCTTAACCGCATCGTTGTACGCGTATTCACCACCGGCATAGTAGTCGTTGAATTCATCCATCGATTTCGCATTTGCCGCCATAAAAAAATAGGCTGAGCAACGCACCGCTAATTCAGGGGATCCGCGTTCGTCGGCGTGACTAGAAACTCCCAAAACCAATAGCATAGAAGTAAGCGAAATCGCCTTATTCAGTTGCTTCGCTTTGCCACGCATCGTAACCATCACAGTCTCAGCCCCTATCGGCTTAACGAGGTTTCAATTCGATTTCGGTAAATATCAATTCTGAATCCCCGGCGTTTATCACGTTGTGTTCGACGCCTTCGTTGCGAAAGTAAGGTTGCCCAACGGTTAATGTCGCGTCCACATTGCCGTCTTTAGTCTCAAGTAGTAGCCTACCATTCGTGACGGGACACACAACATAGTCATAGGCATGGCGATGCCATCCGGTTTCCGCACCCGGCGCGAAGCGCCACTCAGTTACGATGATTTGCTCGTTTTCGATTTGAATAGTCGGCACTGCCGCGACTCTTGTAGCGTTCATAAATTTATTCCAAGGAAACCACGATACTGGCTGGAGATACTCCGAACTTTATCCAAGGTATTGCATCTCAAATGAGCCATCTTCTTGGCTAAGTTCAGCGCTTAATGCTGTTCCATAGCGTGGAAGATTAGGCGACACGAGCTTCGAATACATGTGCTACGACTCGACCATAAATGTCTGCTGCCATTCATTGCCTTTCGAATCGACAACTTCGGCACGAATTTCTCCGCCGCCTTGGGGCTTGAAAAAGAATCGCAAGCTAGGATCCGAGCTGATCGAGAACCCCGTATTTGCCGTCAATATGTTCTCGTTATTGAAATAGATTTTGACGGTTTCGACATAGTGCGCGGGACGGATCAACTGCGTTTTCTGATCTTTCTGCATGCCAGTAATATTAGGATGGCTCAACATAAACTGTGCGAGGATCGTATTGTCCGCTTGCTTGTCGCCGAGCAGCCTGAATTTCATTTTACCGATCGACTGCATCGCCTGGGCAAAGTCCGCTGCCAGCGGGGCCGAGCAACCACCTTGTGCTTTAACGAAATTCGTCACGAGGTGGTGTTCACCGTTATTTAAAACGGCGACTACACGGACGTTCGAGTATTTATCGACTCTGACACGCATCGCCAAATCCGCCCTGCCCATTTCAGCGCTCAGGTGAAAAATACCTGCCAGCGGCTGCGGATTCTGCTCCACGAACACGTAGATCTTATCGATAGAACGCGCACTGGATTGCGCGAAGCTAGCGGTGATCGAAAGCGGCGTCACCGTTGCATCTTCGGCTCGATAAGGCGTCTTTAACGAGATGACGTTGCCACTCTCGATTAATTCGGTCGCAGCGAAATACGCTGGCCTGAGCAAGGTCTCCCAGATATCGATCGGCGAGGATTGCCCATTCGCGCTCATCGTAAGGCACATCGAAAGAGCGGCTATTAATTTAGAGAAGGGTTTCATTGCGCACTCCGGAACAGCCATATAGGCAGTTCGTTGAAAAATCTTGGCGATAGGTAGTATCTGGCTCGAATGGGAGGGAAAGTAGCGCGTTTCCCCGCATCCTATTAAGGCTCGTTCGACGCGTCCGCAATCTAGACCAGCCGCATACACCACATCTCGTGGAGACAAATGATACGCGTCGAGTTCTAAACTTCAAGCGTACCAATGGCGATATCTCCATCGTTGGCATTTGACTTTGAGCTGTACGATCAATTCCGTTTTAACACGGGCGCACGCCGCGTATTAAATTAGAGAAACGTCTGAGCAATGAAATAACAGCCGATAGGCAAGCGTTGGTGACAGTTGGACCTGGCAGAATTTCGCGTCGAAAGGCTGAAGCTTACGTCGGCTTGTAGAATTGCTCACCGATCCCGCCGCCTCGAATCGCATCTGATTATCGGAAATGGCGATAACCGTTGTCGCCTAGTGACACTCGCGTCCCTGCTTCGTCGATTAGTCGAACGTCTGCTGCGCCGGACACGATTCGCCCCACTCGGGTCACGGCTACGCCGTAATTTAACACCGCTTGTTTGAGTTTCATTTCGCATTCTGAAGGGAGGGTAAAACAGAGCTCGTAATCGTCGCCGCCAGCGGCGGCTAACAATCGCGCCCGGTCGATCCCCGCAACGTCGATCAACGATTCCGTGATAGGCAACCGGGTCAATTCAACAATTGCTCCGCAGTTGCTCGCCCGCGTAATGTGCCCGAGATCCGCTAAAAGACCATCGGAAATATCAACACAGCTAGTCGCGAGCATGCGCAACGCCTGTCCGAATGCGAATTGTGGCTCCGGTTCCCAATAACGTCTCAACAACGCCTGTTCTGCATCGTTGCATGCGACCTTTGTCAGAATCGCGAATTCCACGGCCGCAGCGGCCGAGCCAAGCGTGCCGGTAACGTAAATGTCGTCGCCACATCGCGCGCCGTCACGCCTCATGGCGCAGCCCGATGGCACCTCACCGATGATGTTCCAAGTAATTGTCAGGGGTCCCTGAGTGGTATCGCCGCCGATCAAACTTGTTTTATTTAGATCCAGCGCAATTTTTGTTCCCTGCGCGAACCCAGCCAACCACTGCGCGTTTACCGTCGGTAATGTCAATGCGAGACTTGCCCATCGCGCCGCGCCGCCCATTGCGACAATGTCGCTGAGACTCGTCGCGCACGCACGGTAGCCGACCTGGGTCGGATCCGCCGTTAACGGAAAATGTACACCCTCAACGTGGGTATCAGTGGTGACAATCAGTTGAACATTTTCACGAGCATGGATTATCGCGCAATCGTCCCCGATGCCGAGCTCGGTTCCATCATCCCGTCTCGAAAGCGGACGAAAGTACCGTTCAATAAGTTCGAATTCGTCCATCGAACCGCTCCCTAAACAGAAAACGACTTGATCGTTCGAACGAAGACGTTTTGGGCAATTGGAGTGAAGCGCAACCCGTGATGCCTATACGGCAGACTCTCGCGAATTAGGATTTGTCAGCATCAATTTTACGCGGAGCTCGTCGCTGATATTTCAGCAACCCTCGCGGTTCGCGCGAGTTTATCAAGGACGCCGTTGATGTATTTATGTGCGTCTTCAGCACCAAACATTTTGCATAATTCAACCGCTTCGTTAACCACCACCCGCCACGGTACGTGCGGGCAGAAACGTAACTCATAGGTTCCGATTAGAAGGATCGCTTGCTCGACGGGATCGACCTGCGCCCACTGCCGATCAATGACTGGATTGATTTCTCCTAGCAACTCGTCGAACTTTAGCGGAATTGATCGCGTTAACTCCGTGAAGTATTCAATGTCCACTTTAATCAATTCTCTATCGGCAACGAATTCCCGGATAATGTCTGCGGGCGGCGTGCGTGCAACAATCCACTGATACAAGGCCTGCACGACACAACGCCTAGCTCGCATCCGACCGTGATTGGATCCGGCAGCGCCTGGCACTAAAGTTGCCGCATCAACGAAATCATCTCAATTGCCGTGGCGGCAGCGTCCGCCCCTTTATTTCCCGCCTTTGTACCGGCTCGTTCGATGGCTTGCTCGATAGAATCAACGGTTAAAACACCGAAAATGACTGGCACACCAGTCTCTAATGCAGCGCTTGCCATGCCGCGCGTGCATGCTCCAGCAACGTGCTCAAAGTGCGGCGTTCCGCCACGAATAACCGCGCCAAGCCCAATAATCGCAGCATACTGGCCGCCAGACGCTAGCTTCTGTGCAATGACAGGCATTTCGAATGCGCCGGGAACTTTTACGATCGTGATGTCGGACGCTGCTACTCCAAGTCTCTTTAGCGTATCGAGGCAACCCGACTCCAGTTGATCAACGATGAGGCTGTTGAAGCGACCACTAACGATTGCAATTTTTGCGCTCTTTTCGAGGTATAGCTTACCCTCTACGATTTTCATTTCGGACATTAAATTACGCCTTTTTATTTCACGTATTCGACAACTTCCAAACCGAACCCAGAAATCGCGTGGTACTTTCTCCGGTTACTCATGACACGCATTTTCCTAATACCCGTTTCTGCCAAAATTTGCGCCCCAAGCCCGACTTGACGCCAAATTCCAACCGTGGCCGGATCAGATACGCTATGCGTTTCAAGACTCGATTCCTTAGCGTAGCGTTGGACTTGCTGGATCAATTCTTCACTAGAGATTTGATTGCATAACATTACCACGACGCCACTGTCGGCTTCGGCAACCCGACGCAAAGCGTCGCGCAATGGCCAACCTGTATGGACACTGGCAGTGAAATCTTCCAGCGGATTGTGGATGTGGACTCGAACTAAGGTCGGAACCTCAGGATCGACATGACCGCGTACCATTGCGAAATGCACGTCGCCGTGTAAGTCATCTCGATAGGTAAATAAACGGAACTCGCCGAACTCTGTCTGTATGGTTGCCTCGGCAACCCGATTAACGGTTTTCTCATTTTCGATTCGAAATCGAATGAGATCCGCTATTGTGCCAATTTTTAGCCCGAGTTCCTCGGCTACAATCTCCAGATCAGGACGGCGTGCCATGGTGCCGTCGTCTTTCAGTATCTCGACAATAACCGAGGCCGGTTCGAGCCCCGCGAGGCGCGGCAAATCGCAGCCGGCCTCGGTATGTCCTGCGCGCGTTAATACGCCGCCGCTTTGCGCCATCAGCGGGAAGATATGCCCGGGCTGCGTTAGATCGAGCGCTGTCGCGTCAGGCTTCACTGCCGCTTGAATCGTCAGCGCCCTGTCGGCCGCCGATATTCCGGTGGTCACGCCGTGAGCCGCCTCTATCGAGACCGTGAAGTTCGTTCGATGTGAAAACATGGTGTCCTGCACCATTAATGGGAGCTTTAGCTGTCTGCAACGAGCTTCCGTTAGGGTTAGGCAAATCAGTCCACGACCGTAGCGGGCCATGAAATTGACATGTTCCGCAGTCACATGCGATGCCGCGATAACGAAATCGCCTTCGTTTTCGCGATCTTCGTCGTCCATCATGATGACCATCCGGCCATCGCGCAGATCGGCGATGATTTCTTCGATAGAATTTATTGCCATTTGCTTAGTCGTGTACTCGTCTGTTAAAGATATCAATTGGAAGCAGAGGCGAAATCGACGGTGTTGTTATTCGAAACCGGCCCGTTTCAGCATTTCCATCGACAAATTTTCGGTTAATTGAGGGTTGCTATTCACTAGTAGTTGTTCTAGATACCTCGCCACGATATCAATTTCAAGATTCACTTCATGGCCTGGTCGTGCGTCGCCAAGCGTCGTTTCTTTCAACGTATGCGGGATAATCATGAGCTCGAATGTTGCTCCTTCTACCGCGTTAACGGTCAAGCTAATGCCGTCGACACATACCGAGCCTTTTGCGGCGATATATTTCGCTAGCTCGATTGGCGATTGAATTTTAAATTTAACGTATCCGTCGAGTTTCGTTCGCTCGATTACCGATCCGACGCCGTCGACGTGACCACTAACGATGTGTCCACCGAGTCGATCAGATAAGCGCATGGCCTTTTCAAGATTAACTGAATCACCGATTTTCTTCTTACCGATGGTGGTCTTAGCCAAGGTTTCACTCGAAACGTCGACAACGAATACTTCGCTGCTGAATTCCACGACTGTCAAACAGGGACCTGAGACAGCAATGCTATCGCCCAACTTGACATCGTTGAGGTCTAATTGCTTGGACGCGATGCTGATCCGCGCAGAACTGCTCGCCGTCTCGATTCGAGCGATCGTGCCAAGGGCTTCTATTATTCCGGTGAACATGCGTTAACTATCGATTAACCATACGATAGCGTCAAGTCGAGCTGAGTTCACGATTGGCGCAGTACAATTCGCAGATCCGATCCAAGCCGTCGAACTTCGATAAATTCAAGCGTCAGGGCATCGTCGATCAACGATAGTGCCGGCAATTTGAACCCATCTCGCGCAGTATTGCCAAACAACTTAGGTGCCATGTAAATGATCAGCTCATCAAATAGGCGCTCGCGAATAAGCGCACCTACTAATGCTGGACCTGCCTCAACAAGAACGTCATTAATTTCGTATTCGGCTAATCGAGCCAGCACAGCGTTAAGGTCAATGCCGAGTCGGCTATGAGCGCACGGCTCAATGATTGCCCCGGTCGCGTGTAACCTAGCCATTTGAGCCTCATCATCACTCGCGGTAAAAACTAAGACTTGCCCCGGAAGGTGAAAGATACGACTTGTCGGTGCGGACCTCAGTCGCGAATCGATAACGACTCGCAACGGTTGTTGGCCAGCCGTGTCGTAGCTTAGATCACGTAAATTTAAACTCGGGTTGTCGGCGAGCACCGTCCCGACACCGGTAAGGACCGCGCCACTTTCAGCGCGCAATCGCTGCACATCTGCCCGGGCAGCCGCTCCGGTGATCCATTCGCTCGCGCCAGACGCTAGTGCGATCTTACCGTCCAAGGTCATGCCTAACTTTATCTTGATGAATGGTCGTTGGCGCTCCATACGACTAATAAAACCGCGATTCAGCTGCGCCGCTTGGGCACTCATCACACCTTCGATTACCGTGATCCCTGCCCCACGCAATTGTGCGACGCCAGCGCCCGCAACCCGCGGATTAGGATCGCTACTGGCGCACACGACCCGAGCAATGCGCGCGGCAATCAACTGAGTCGTGCAAGGTGGCGTACGCCCCGTGTGACAGCATGGCTCTAAACTGACGTAGGCGGTGGCGCCGGCGGCACCTTCACCTGCGGCTTGCAACGCATGCACCTCGGCATGCGCTTCGCCTGCGCGATAGTGAAACCCCTCGCCGATAACATTGTTGCCTTCGACAATGACACATCCGACCCTGGGGTTTGGTCGTGTGGAATAATATCCGCGTTTGGCTAATTCGAGCGCGCGCGCCATCCAACGATAATCATCAGTCACAGTTTCCATTGTCATTTGTTTGCGACTCGGGTAGCGGATGCCTGTGGCTTATATGGCTAGTATCATCAACAGCGTGTCATGACGCCATTCGTTCTCTCGGAATATCAACATTGCTAGCTGTCTTTTTTACGCTGTTCCGGCGGTAGTAGGTCTAATTGTTGATCACGTAGTTCGGGTGGTAGATCATTCTCCAGTTGTTTTATTTCCTCCAGAAACGCACGTACATCTTCGAAACTGCGATACACTGATGCGAATCGGACATAAGCGACCTGGTCTAGATTTCGCAAAGAATCCATCACGAGTTCGCCAAGTTGCCTGGAGCCGATTTCCCTTTCACCCGTCTCGCGAACCTTTTTCTTCACCTGATTTATCGCATTCTCAATTCGTTCCATAGGTACCGGACGCTTTTCTAATGCCTTGAGCATCCCGCTACGTAGCTTTTCGTCGATAAAGGTTTCGCGACGCCCATCACTTTTTATGATCCGAGGCAAACTCAGCTCCGCCGTTTCGTAGGTGGTGAATCGTGATTTGCAACTTTGGCACTCACGTCGGCGCCGCACTTGATCACCTTCGCCAAGTAAACGAGAGTCAATTACGCGCGTATCGTCGTTAGAACAAAATGGACAATGCATTTGCGCCCCAAAAATGTCGGTTGATTAAATGTTACTGGCCGTAGACGGGAAATTGACCACAAAGCTCTTTGACCAATCCACGCGTTGTCGCAATCACTTTTTCGTTATCAATTGACTCGAGCACGTTACAGATCCAGCCAGTTAAAACACGCGCATGTTCGGTTTCAAAGCCTCGGGTCGTGATAGCTGGCGTCCCGATGCGAATACCGCTCGTCACGAACGGTGACTGGGGATCGTTCGGTACGGCATTTTTATTTACTGTGATATTGGCCGCGCTAAGCGCCGCATCTGCTGCCTTGCCGGTTAAGCCTTTATCGACAAGATCGAGCAGGAACAAATGGTTATCCGTCCCGCCGGAAACAACCTTAAATCCGCGCCGCATAAATTCCTCGGCCATTGTCCGTGCATTCGCAATCACTCGTTGTTGATAAATCTTGAATTCAGGCTCCATTGCCTCCTTAAACGCAACCGCCTTGGCCGCGATGACATGCATCAATGGGCCACCTTGAGTGCCTGGGAAAACGGCTGAGTTCACTTTCTTCTCGAGCGCTTCATTCGCACGCGCGATGATCAAACCGCTGCGTGGACCGCGTAGCGTTTTATGTGTGGTGGACGTTGTCATGTCGGCTAATGGCACGGGACTCGGGTAGAGGCCAGTGACCACCAAACCGGCAACATGCGCGATGTCGGCAACCAGCAACGCGCCGACTTCGTCCGCAATTTCGCGAAATTTAGGCCAGTCAATGATGCGCGAATAAGCTGAAAATCCTGTCATGATCATTTTAGGGCGATGTTCGCGTGCTTTCGCAACGACGTCGTCGTAGTCTATTTCACCCGTGTCGCCGTCGAGGCCGTATTGCACGGCGTTGTATGTTCGACCAGAAAAATTGACTTTCGCGCCGTGCGTTAAGTGACCACCATCCGCCAAACTCATCCCCATAATCGTGTCGCCTGCCGACAACATCGCGAGATATACCGCACCGTTGGCCTGCGATCCGGAATGTGGCTGAACATTCGCGAAATCCGCGTCAAATAGCGTTTTGGCGCGCTCAATGGCCAATTCCTCAACAGTGTCAACGTACTCGCAACCGCCATAGTAGCGTTTGCCAGGGTAGCCTTCTGCGTATTTATTCGTGAGCACAGTCCCTGCCGCCTGCAGGACGCGCGGGCTGGCATAGTTCTCCGAAGCGATGAGTTCAATGTGATCTTCTTGCCGACGCTCCTCATCTGCGATGGCACTAGCAAGTTCGGGATCGTAGGTCTCGATTCGCATTTCTTTCGCGAACATGGCTATCGAACTCCTCTTTCTGGGATTGGCCAGGACCTAGTGCCTGGTTATGCTTAAACGATTGGGAATGCTCTCAACCCGTGCGTTGAGATTCCGAGCTTGGGCGATTCGGGTACCTCTAGCATCGCTGGCCCCGCGCGTACCCGAATGCAACGGGGCGCTGCCAATTATGGCTAATTACACGGCGACACTCAACGCATGAACCGGAATACGGGCGATAGGAAAGCCCGGCTATCAATACGCACGGTAAGCCAACTATCCAAAGAATTAGTCGTTCCCAGCGAGCGGCTAAAAATCATCCTAGCCTGCGGTTTAATTTCCGGCCGTACGTGCGAATGCGTTAACATAGCCCCCAGTATTCATTCGCTTAGCCGATTTCTAATATGACAGATGCAGAGATGTTTTTTCGCCGCGCAGAGGCGATTCTAGATCGGCTGGAAAGATTTATTCCGGCGCCAGTAACAGTCGATTTAGATCACGGTATCGCCTGGCGCTGGCGCAAGCACAGCAACGTCGGTGGACTCCAGAAAATTGAGCGCTTCAATGCCATTGATCTGAAAGATTTTCACCATATTGACCATCAGAAACAAGAGCTTATTCGCAACACTCAGCAGTTTATGAAGGGTTTGCCAGCAAACAATGCGCTGTTATGGGGACCTCGTGGTACGGGGAAATCTTCTCTCGTGAAGGCTATTCTGAACGCGTTCTCAAGCGAGGGACTAAGACTCATTGAAGTCGAACGCCATGACCTCGTCGATCTGCCCGAGATCGTTGAAAGTTTGCATGGCAATTCCGGAAAATTTATTGTTTTCTGTGACGACCTATCCTTCGATGAACGAGATAGTACCTATCGAGCATTAAAAGTTGTACTCGACGGTTCCGTGCTAACGACGCCGGACAACTTGATCATTTATGCCACGTCGAATCGTAGGCATCTGGTTCCCGAACGCTTAAGCGACAATCAAAACGCGCGACCGATAGACGGTGAGATACACCAAAGCGAGGCGGTGGAAGAAAGAATTTCACTGTCCGAGCGCTTTGGATTGTGGTTATCGTTTCATCCCTTCGACCAAAATAGTTACCTGAAGATCGTCGACCATTGGTTAAATGAATTTAGCGTGGCGTCACGCGAAAGCGAAAACGTTCGTCGGGCTGCACTTCAATGGGCGTTGTTACACGGTTCACGTAGTGGACGTTCTGCCTACCAGTTCGCTAAAGATTGGGCTGGCCGGGTGGGTTTGGAAAGCATACAAAGCTCATAGAATTTTCACGATTTGTCCGATGACTAAGTTAACGACTGAAGAACTGGAATTCGTCCGCGAGAACGCCGAGCAGCTGTTTTCGAACGCTGAGGTCGCGGCAGCTATGGATCAAATCGCTGTTGAAATTACCCGCGATCTCAGCACTCGCAACCCGGTAGTTCTCGCCGTCATGAACGGCGGCATGGTACCCGCCGCTATGCTATTGGACCGTCTACATTTTCCGCTCGAGATCGACTACATACACTTGACCCGTTATGGCGATCTGACCACCGGAGGTGAAATTGAATGGATCCGTCGGCCATCGAAGAAAATCGCCGGGCGCACCGTGCTATTGATCGACGATTTACTGGACCACGGCGTAACTTTACAAAGTGCGATTGACGCATGCGTCGAAACGGGCGCAGATGAGGTATTTACTGCTGTTCTTCTGGTTAAGTCCGTACTCAATCGACGTGGCTTAGCAGTGACCGATTACTTTGGTCTAACGGCGCCCGATCGCTACGTTTTCGGCAGCGGTATGGATTACAAGAATTATTGGCGAAACTGCCCAGGGATTTTTGCGCTAAAAGACAATGACTAACATAGCAATAATCGGCGGCAGTGGATTCGATAATTTTACGGCGCTGACGGACGTTCGCGAGCATCGCCAAGTTACCCGTTTTGGGCAGCCATCGGGGTTTATTCTCAGCGGAACATATGCTGGTCGCGAGATATTTTTCCTCGCGCGGCACGGCAGCGGCCACACGATCCCGCCGCATAAAATTAACTACCGCGCAAATATCGCGGCCTTACGTGAATTGGGTGCGACCGAAATTATCGCCGTGACCGCCGTCGGCGGAATTGCCGCGAGCACCCCACCCCGACGGATCGTAATTCCTAATCAAATCGTCGACTACACCTATGGTCGCGAGCACACGTTTAGCGATGGACTCGATAGCGTCGTTCAACATATCGATTTCACCTATCCCTTTTCCGAGCCGTTGCGCGACGAAATAATTCGCGCTGCAGCCCAGATATCGCTGCCGATTGAACCGACAGGCGTCTACGGTGCGACGCAAGGACCGCGTTTGGAAACTGCGGCAGAAATTTCCAGAATGGCCAAAGACGGCTGCACCATTGTCGGCATGACTGGAATGCCTGAAGCGAGCCTGGCGCGTGAAGCAGGCTTAAATTACGTCAATTGTTCCTTAGTGGTTAATTGGGCAGCGGGTGTCGTGGACGGTACGATTGAATTCGCCGCGATAGAACAACATTTAAAACTCGGTATGGCCAGCGTGCAACAACTGATCAAAGCGTGGTTGGAGAGGCATCGCGATCCGGATCCGAAGATTTAATCGAACACTAATCGCCAGTCTCGATCGTCTCAGGTTCTTCGATTAAATCCCCAAATCGGTACGGTGTTACTTGCACGATAATTCCGAACGACGCGTCATCGAAGTAATTTAGCTCCTTAAATCGAATTGCACGACGTTCAGTTATTCGCCCAATTGACGTGCCATCGTCATTAAAAAAATCAACTGCGACCGATAACTGTCGGTCGGATCGCACCCTTAGCGTACCTTCAAGTCGCGGCCCCTCATCGCTGAATGCATCAAGCTGATCAGCAGGTGGCGTTCCCCGAAATGCGCTCCTCGGCGCGTGATCCGACAACAACACGCTGGACGTTCGTCCGGCACCCTGCGCTGGTTGCCTCCATCCCACATGTAACACGGGGTCGTAGGCTTGGACGCTCCTTAGACGCTGGACAATACCGGCTGTGGTTAATTCGCCTGTAGCTAGCGATTCAAATGCGCGCGGACCCGCAATGCCGAGCTCATTGGGTGATGCGCGCAACTCATCGTCCCGCGATTGCGTGTCCGGATCTGCTAATGGTTGCGCATCGCGAAAATCCGGACGCATTTTCAGTTTTAGCATCTGTTCGCGTCCAGCGACTACCGTATTCGCATAACGAAACACAATCACTTCGACTTGATACCAAGGGGCATCCGCCATCACCACTTGATTAGACAACACTACCAACGCGAGGGTCGTCGCAAGACCGAATCGTTTAAAACTATCTAGAGCCAAAAATTTAAATCTGGATCGTGCCCACAAGCGAAAGTCAAAAAGCTGATACATCTTAAGGTCGTCGTATCGATGTCTATTTCGATATTGCATTGAGTAATCCATCCAATTGCCTGAATCGAGAATCTGCATCTGGCAATGGGCGTCGAACACGCAGCGTGCTTTCCCCATCCAGCCGATAGGTCGGATCACTTTGGATCAGGTTAATGATAACAATGGGATCAATGTTTGGGCGCGCCATAAAATCAATCCGACCACCCTTACTGCCGAGATCGATCCGCTTAATGCCGATGGCTTGCGCGCGCAGCTTTGCGGCGGTCACACGGAATAAATTATCGACGGCGGCAGGATACAAACCAAAGCGATCAATGACCTCTTCCTTCAACATCGTTAAATCCTCGACATTCTCCGCACCAGAAATACGCTTGTATAAAATCAACCGGGTGTGGACATCAGGTAGATAATCTTCGGGAAAAAGCGCCGGAATATGCAGCGTAATTTCTGTACCGTGATCGCTTGAGAAGTCGAGTGACGGTTGTTGCCCGGATTTCAGCGCGGCCACTGCTCGATTTAATAGATCGGTATAGAGTCCAAAGCCAATCTCCTGGATCTGGCCGCTTTGTTCTTCTCCGAGTATTTCTCCTGCACCACGAATTTCCATATCGTAAGTGGCTAGGGTGAATCCGACGCCGAGATCTTCTAGCGACTCAATGACTTCTAGGCGTTTTATCGCGTCAGGCGTGATCGATTTTCTATGCGGAACAATCAGATAAGCATACGCGCGATGATGGGATCGGCCCACCCGCCCGCGCAGTTGATAGAGTTGTGCGAGACCGAACTTATCCGCACGATTAATCACGATCGTATTAGCATTTGGAATGTCGATGCCGGTTTCAATAATGGTCGTACAAACCAAAATGTTGCAGCGGCGGTGGTAGAAATCGAGCGTTACCGCCTCGAGATCTTTCTCGCGCATCTGGCCGTGCGCATAGCGTACGCGCGCCTCCGGAACGATATCTGCAATTTTCTCCGCCGTTTGCGCAATCGTTTCAACGTCATTGTGTACGAAGTAAACCTGTCCGCCACGGCTGATTTCTCTGAGCAGTGCTTCGCGTATCAGCGAATCAGACCATTCACGTAAAAATGTTTTAATCGCCAAGCGTTTCGATGGTGCGGTCGCTATGATTGATAATTCTCGAGTGCCAGACAATGCAAGGTTCAAGGTCCTCGGAATTGGCGTTGCCGTTAACGTCAAGATATCGACGTCGGTGCGCATCGCTTTGATTTTCTCTTTCTGTCGAACTCCAAAGCGGTGCTCTTCGTCGATGATTAGCAAACCGAGATCTTTTATCACGACATCTCTGCTTAATAACTTATGCGTTCCGATAACGATATCAACCGTCCCGGCGGCGAGTCCGGCCAGCGTCTCGCGTGTTTCACGACTATCGCGAAATCGGGACAGTTGCTCGACACGAACGGGCCAATCAGCGAACCGATCGCTAAATGTTTGAGAATGTTGTTGCGCGAGTAGCGTGGTCGGTACGAGTACCGCGACTTGACGTCCTGCATTGACGGCGACAAATGCGGCACGCATGGCGACTTCGGTTTTGCCGAATCCTACATCGCCGCAGATCAATCGATCCATCGGCCGCGAACTTTGCATGTCTTCGAGAACCGCTTCAATTGCGCCTTGCTGATCTGGTGTCTCCTCAAATGGGAAACCCTGCTCGAATGCACTATACGCATCGCGTTCTATAGCAAACTGATGGCCAACCCTAGCCGCGCGCCGCGCATGGACCTCGAGGAGTTCGGCTGCAACATCGTAGATTCGTTCCGTCGCTTTCTTCTTTGCCTTCTCCCACTGGCCGCTGCCGAGCTTATGTAATGGCGCCCGCTCCGGATCGATACCCGCGTAACGACTGATCAAATTTAGGTTGGCGACCGGCACATAAAGCTTGTCCGAGTCTGCATATTCGAGTTTGATGTACTCGTTTTCGACTCCGCCTGCAGAAATAACTTCTAAACCTAAGAAGCGCCCGACTCCATGATCCTCGTGCACCACTGGAGCACCAATCTGAAGTTCCACGAGACTTTTAATAATCGCGTCTTTATCGATATCGGAGCGGCGGCGACGGCGCTGCGATGCCCTTTCGCCGAATAACTGTGATTCGGTGATGAGACAAATAGCCGGATCAGAAAACTCGACACCAGTAGGTAACGACGCTACCGCCAGTCCGATCGGTGCTTGTCCGACTAAAAAATCGTTCCACGTCGCATACGAACTTGGCTTGAGATTGTTCGCCCCAAACATCTCTATTAAGGTTTCTCGACGACCGGTCGATTCTGCCAAAAATAGAACCCGACCTTCGTAAGAGTTCAGAAATGAACGCACTGCGGCAAAGGGTTCCGACGCGCGAGCGTCGATCGGCAGCCGTGTTCCGGCGCGAGTATTAAATCGATAATTTCGCTCGTGTTCACCGAGGTCGAGGCCAGACATGTGCACTCTTGGGTGCTTAGCAATCGCATCGCTGACGCTCTCCCATTCGATGAACATCTGTGTAGGCGCTAAGATTGGTCGATCGATGTCGTAGCGTAACTGTTCATAACGTTCGCTTATTGACGTTTTGAAGGCGTCCGCACCAGCGTCAACACTTTCATCGATAACAAACATCGCACCATCCGGGATGTAATCGAACAAGGTGTTGAGTTCATCGAAAAAAAGCGGCAAGTAATATTCAATACCGGCTGGCGCAAGGCCTTCGCTGACATCCGAATAGATCGTGCTATTGGTTGGCAAGCCATCAAATGACAACCGCCAGTTACGCTTAAATCGCGCAATCGCCTCTGGGTCGAGCGGCGTTTCCCGGGCGGGCATGAGGTTAAGAGAATCAATTTCGCCCATTGATCGCTGCGTTTCGGCATCGAACGTGCGCAAGGTTTCGATCTCGTCGTCGAACAAATCGATTCGAAACGGGTCCGACATGCCCATCGCGAAAATATCGATAATCGAACCGCGCACCGCGAAATCACCATGATCCATGACTTGCGAGACATTGCGATAGCCGCCTTGAATAAGCCGCGTTTGCAGCGCCGTTCGATCGAGTATGTCGCCTTTGCTCAAATTGAATGTTTGCGCGCTAAGCCACGCGCGCGGTACGACTCGATGCATCAGCGTTGCTGCAGACACAATGAGTAGGCCGGAGTTGAGTTGCGGTAATTGCGAAAGTATAGAGATTCGGTCCGAGATGATGTCTTGGTACGGACTGAATCGATCGTAGGGCAGAATCTCCCAATCTGGTAAGTGATAACGTGGGAGGTCCGTGGCGAAAAACGGAATTTCGTCGCCGAGCTGCAACGCGGTGTTTGTGTCACCTACAACGACGACCACAAGACCCGGGTGGCGCCGCACAGCCTCGGCAATCGCTAAGGATTTCCCACAACCGAATAACCGTGTCCACGCGAATTCATCTCCCGCGACCCGCGGCAAGGGCGGGTTTAGCGCGGAAGAAGAACCTATGGTACCGTCAGCCGGCATGATTGAGACAGGATTCGTTCGTAACGCTCAACGAGATTCCCTCGAATGATCGGCTACCAATTCATTATAGATTGCGCTTAATGCGGCAGCGCAGTCAGCCGCTCTCGAAATGGGCCTGCCGATCACCAAAAAATCCGCGCCCGCCGCAAGCGCTTCGCCGGGAGTCGCTACGCGACGCTGATCATCAAGGTCCGAACCTTTAGGCCTGACACCAGGGGTGACCGCCAGAAATTGCGCTGAGCAGGAGTCCTTTATCATCCGGATCTCATTTGGGGAACAGACGACCCCATCAACGCCGCAATCGTAACTTAGTTTGGCGAGCCGCTTGACGAGAGCGTTCGCATCATCTGCAAATCCAAGCTCACGAATGGCATTGTCGTCCAGACTGGTTAATGCAGTCACCGCAACTAAAAGCGGCCGCGAAGAAAAATGGGCTAATTCCTCCCGGGCCGCTTCCATCATCTGGCGACCACCACTGGCGTGCACGTTGACCATCCACACGCCGAGATCGGCAGCAGCACGGCACGCCGCTGCGACTGTATTTGGAATGTCATGAAATTTTAGATCTAGAAAGACATCAAACCCGGAATAGATTGCGCGACGCACAATATTCGGCCCAACGCTCGTGAATAACTCTTTACCAATTTTTACGCGACATCGCGAAGGATCGAGTTGCTCGAGTAGCACGCAGCACGATTGTTCGGTCGAAAAATCTAACGCCACAATAATCACGTTTGGATCGGTGTCAGCAATCATTATTCGCCATCAATACCGTGGATAGGTTTAACTGTATTCCAGGATTTGCAACTTGGGCATTGCCAATGCAGAGACCTGCCAGTGAATCCGCAGTTTCCGCATTTGTAGTTCAACTTATCTGCCACAAGCTTGCGCGTCGTTTCTTTCAACAGCTGAAGATTCTGGCGTGCTTCGCCGACGGCCTCCGCCAACGAATAATCGATCAATCGATCAATACCCCGAATCGTTGGTCGCATTTTAAGCTCGGCCACAATGTGGTCCTTCGCTTCCCTCAACCCAGTCCTTTCTGCAGTCAATTCCGCCAATACTAATACCGGCGTAATTCCGCTATGGAGCTTCGACAAATGGACTAAGTAAGCCGAGAGATCGTCCATCCGATCGAGTTGGCGGTAGTTGTTCACTAATCTTGGGATCGCTTCAGGCAGGAAATGGATGTCTTGGTGTTCGATCTTCTTCAAACTTGAGATTGCTGCTTCGTAATCGCCCGCCAATGTCGACAAATCTGCGTATTGAAGCTGGGCACGGACGCAATTTTTATCTTCCTTTAGCGCTTTAGAGAGCGCTCGAAATGCTTCCGAAAACTTTTTATCTTCTCTGAGCTGCGCAGCCTTCTCACAATAATAATGAGCTCTGACGTGACATAGGTCCTCACCAGAAATCCGCTCGTAACGACGAATGTACTCAAGCGCACAATCCCAATCCTTTTCTTGTTGATAGATATCGACAAGATTGTGCAGCGCCTGCTGCTCGTAGGTATCACCATCAATTAATTCTTTGAATAAATTTTCTGCGCGGTCGAGCAGTCCAGAGCGCATGTAGTCGAGGCCTAACTCGAGAAGTGCAAGTCCGCGATGCTCGTTATCAAGCGTCGGTCTCGCTATCAAATTTTGGTGTATCCGGATCGCTCGATCGACCTCACCGCGACGTCGAAACAGGCTGCCTAACGCTAGGTGGGTTTCAACGGTGTCAGTCTCCACTTCTAACACTTTGATAAAGATTTCGATCGCTTTGTCGGGGCGATCGTTGAGCAGATGATTAAGTCCTTTAAAATAATCGGGAGACATCCCCGCGCGATTAAGCAAATTCTTGCTCGAGTTTTGCGTGTCTCGACGGCCGTAAAACCATCCTGACAGCGCGGCAAGTGGGAGTAATATCGCGACTAGGCCAAAAAGATACTCAGGGGACATCGTTGATTGGAATTGCGCGTAGATTCGCGATTTCCTTATTGGCCATCTCATGCCTCTTGGTGAGACGCCGAATCTCGCGTTGGAGCCTGAGATAAGTATTGAGCATTACGATCAGACCCAGTACGGCACCTACCGAAAACGCCGCAACCACAACCCATGACAACGGGAATTCGATCGTTCGGACGTAAAAATCTAGTGTGACTGGAGAGTCGTTCTTGATATGAAATGCTAAGCCGAAGATTATGATCAGCAGAGCGAAAACGATTTGAATTACGCGACCCATCCTGGCCCCTCAGGTTTTTCCTAGCTACTTTGTTCTATGTGCGAAGACAGAAAATAACTCGCGACGGCCGATTTGCAACGATTACTTGACCGAAGCGGTTCGTGTGCAATTCGGGTCGGCTCGTTGTATTCGCTCAGAATCGTTAACGCCGGATAAAATTCATGTTGATCGGATCCGCAATGGCAAGCTGATCAATCGTCTAGATCGTAGTCGGCATCGTCCGAGGAATCATGCACTTCTTGCCGCGTATAGCTCAGGGATTCCTCGGAATTAACCCGCTCACGCAGCTCTTTACCTGGCTTAAAATGTGGGACGTGTTTGGCCGGAAGGGAAACTGGGTCCCCAGATTTTGGGTTACGCCCAACCCGTGGCGGCCGATAGTGTAACGAGAAACTGCCGAAGCCCCGAATTTCGATCCGCTCCCCACTCGCCAAGGTTTTGGCCATGTGCTCTAACATGGTCTTAACGGCAAGTTCGACGTCGCGATACCCGAGCTGCGATTGTTTTTTTACTAGCGCTTCTATTAACTCTGATTTGGTCATTATTGTTCTCGACCACCCCGAACGTAATGTGTTCTATCGGGGCCACATCTTGGCCCCGATTTACATTAAACGGTTACTGCCCGTCCAATTGTTCTTTTAACAGATCCCCGAGCTTGGTCGTCGCCGAGCCTTCATTGTCCGCCGTATACTCTTGCAGCACTGCCGCCTCGTCTTCGCTCTCTTTCGCCTTGATGGAAAGATTGATGACACGACGCTTACGGTCTACACCAACAATCATTGCCTCGACTTCTTCGTCGTCTTTCAACACCTTGCGAGCATCGTCGACAGGGCCACGTGAGATTTCCGAAGCCCGCATCAGGCCTTCTACACCATTGCCGAGATCGATCGTTACGGATCGAGCGTCCATTTCGATGATTTTACCCGTGACGATGGTTCCCTTGCCGTTATCTGCAACGAATGACGAGAACGGGTCTTGCGCCATCTGCTTAACGCCTAGCGAAATCCGTTCGCGCTCCGCGTCCACGGCAAGAACCACGGTTTCCAATTCATCGCCTTTTTTGTAGTTGCGAACAGCTTCTTCACCCGGAAGATCCCAGGACAAATCGGATAAGTGGACGAGACCATCAATACCCCCATCGAGACCGATAAATATTCCAAAGTCAGTAATCGACTTAATCGTCCCAGAGACTCGGTCGTTCTTATTGCGCGTGGCCGCGAACTCCTCCCAGGGATTCGCTGCACACTGCTTCATACCAAGGGAGATGCGTCGGCGTTCTTCGTCGATATCGAGCACCATGACTTCAACTTCTTGGCCAAGATGAACGACTTTGGACGGATGGACATTCTTGTTCGTCCAGTCCATTTCAGATACGTGAACTAAACCTTCGACGCCTTCTTCAATTTCTGCAAAGCAGCCGTAATCCGCAATGTTTGTGACCTTACCGATCAAACGTGAGTTTTCCGGGTAACGGCGTGCGATTTCGACCCACGGGTCTTCGCCCAATTGCTTGAGGCCCAGCGAAACGCGCGTCCGCTCGCGGTCGAATTTCAAAACTTTGACTTCGATTTCATCGCCGATATTCACAACCTCTGAAGGATGCTTTACGCGGCGCCATGCCATGTCGGTGATATGCAGTAATCCGTCTATGCCGCCCAGATCGATGAACGCACCATAATCGGTAAGATTCTTAACGAGCCCTTTAACGCTGGCGCCTTCTTTCAAGTTATTCAGTAATTCGTCGCGTTCGGCGCTATTTTCGATTTCTACAACTGCACGTCGTGAAACGACGACATTGTTACGTCGCCGATCGACTTTAATTACTTTAAATTCCAGCGGTTTGCCTTCGAGGTAGCTGGTGTCGCGGACGGGCCGCACGTCGACAAGCGAGCCCGGTAAGAACGCCCGGATCGTGCTGATATCGACAGTGAATCCACCTTTTACTTTGTCGCTAATAATTCCGGTGATATTGACGTTGTCTTCGCACGCTTTCTCGAGTTCATCCCACGCACGTGCTCGCTTAGCTTTCTCGCGTGACAGTCGGGTTTCGCCATATCCATCTTCTACGGCGTCTAAAGCGACATCTACGTAATCACCGACTTCGACCTCGAGCTTACCTTTTGCTCCCATGAATTGTTCAGCGGGAATGACTCCCTCTGATTTCAATCCTGCATTGACGACAACGAATCCCTGGCGAATTTCAACGACGAGCCCAGCAACGATCGTGCCTGGCTCCATGTTTTGTTCGACCTGACTCTGTTCAAATAATTCTGCGAAACTCTCCGACATGTTTTGGGTTTATCCGGGTGGTGACCGATGCCAGTAACGCGACTACTGATGGGCTGACCACGTTGTTATTGAAAGTTAAAAGTTACGACTGCTGAGGAGTGTTAGTCCTCACAACCAGCCATGTTCTTGTGCCAGTACTTTGACGGCTTCCTCAACGCTAGCGATATTAAGCGCAGTGGTATCAAGGATTATTGCATCAGAAGCTGGGCGCAGTGGGGACACTGTGCGCTGCTCGTCTCGCCGATCACGCGCAGCAATGTCCTCCGAAAGCCGCGCGAGGTTAACATCAATTCCTTTTTGCTTCAACTGCTTATAGCGCCTTTGGGCGCGGACTTCGGGGCTCGCCGTAAGAAAAATTTTAAGCGCAGCCGTGGTGAAAACGACGGTGCCCATGTCGCGTCCGTCGGCAACCAGACCCGGAGGCCGTAAACATTCTCTTTGGTAAACTAGCAAAGCTTCGCGAACCGCGGGAATGGCCGCGACCTCAGACGCATCGCTGCCGGCAATTTCAGAGCGAATTTTTTCGGTTACATCTTCGTCATTGACGAGAATTTGTACGCTATCGCATGCGAGCCGAAACTCCAGCGCCAATGACCGCGCAATATCGCTCAACTGATCAGCCTGGTCCAGCGCCACTTGCCTGTGTCGCGCGACATACCCGACCACCCGATACAATGCGCCGCTGTCCAACATGTGCCAGCCAAGCAATCTTGCCAGTCGTGCTGCCAAGGTACCCTTGCCAGTACCACTCGGACCATCGATCGTAATGATGGGAATAGCCATTAGCTTTGTTCGATTCTCAAGCCAGCCTGTACCGCGATCCGGACGAAACCCGGAAAGGAGGTTCCGATCGCGTGACAGTTTAGAATCGTCAACGGTCGATCACATTTCAATGCCGCCATCGCAAACGACATCGCAATACGATGATCGCCGCGGCTCTCTATTGTGCAACCGCCGGAGAGTGCATTTCGTCCCGTAACTTGAATGCTATCCGCACCAGTTATAACCTCGACACCAAGGGCACGAAGTCCCACCGCCATCGCGTCGATCCGATCGCTCTCTTTGTGGCGCAATTCACCTGCGCCAGCCAACCGAGTTACCCCTTCGGCGCAAGCAGCGGCAATAAATATCGCTGGAAATTCATCGATAGCGCTCGGAATTAACTGAGCTGGAATATCAATTCCGCGGAGCCCCGCCCCGTTTACCTGGATATCGGCAACGGGTTCACCGCTTTTGGTGGTTTCATTGAATAGACGAATGTTCGCGCCCATTTCGCGCAATATACTAATCACGCCGGTACGCGTGGGATTAATCCCAATCCCTCTCAATGTCAGTTCAGATCCTTCAACGAGCGAGGCCGCGACTAAAAAAAATGCCGCCGAAGAGATATCGCGCGGAACGTGGATGTCCGCCGCGCATAATGACTGGGGGCCCATCAAGCTAATCTCATTGCCAGAAATGACTAGCTCAACACCAAATGCCCGCAGCATACGTTCCGTGTGATCGCGAGTTGCCTGTGGTTCAACCACCGTAGTCAAACCCGTCGTGTGTAAACCCGCAAGCAATAGCGCGGATTTTACTTGCGCGCTAGCAACGGGTAACTCATAGCGGATCGCGGTGAGCATTGCACCGGGTGAAAGGTGAAGCGGCGGCGTTCCTTGCGACGTAGTGCGCATGTTCGCACCCATTAATGCGAGTGGTTCAGTCACCCTGCGCATCGGACGACGCCGTAACGAGTCATCACCTGACATCTCAACTGCGAACGGCGCACTCGCCAGTAAACCGGCTAATAGTCTGATCGACGTTCCAGAATTGCCCATATCGAGCGGACCCAGCGGTGCCCGCAAAGCGCCAAAGCCGTGCCCATGGATGCTTAGCCGTTCGTTGTCGTGCTCAACGATATCGACACCCATTGCTCGAAACGCCCCAATCGTCGAGCGCACATCATCACCCATCAGGCATCCGCTCACGTGGGTTGTCCCGTGTGCAATAGATCCGAGCATGACAGCCCGATGGGAAATCGATTTATCGCCCGGGATCTCGACCTCCCCCATCGGGCATCCGCCCGGGGAGACTACCAACTGATCTAGGTCGTTCAATTAACAGTTCCCCCGAAGGCATCGCGCGCGGACTTCGCGCGGGCAAATAATTTCAGCAAGCTATCTTTATCGCCGGCAGCTAGCGCTCGGACGAGATCATCGTAAGTCGCAGAAAAGCTCGTCAGTGCGGTTAGTAATGCGTCGCGATTATCTATCGCAATGTCACACCACATCTCGGGACTACTTGAGGCGATGCGCGTCAGGTCGCGAAAGCCCCCTGCCGCAAACTTAAATATGTCTGCCGACGAATTCATTGATGACAAACAATCCACTAAGGCGTAAGCCAGCATGTGGGGCAAATGACTCGTCGCGGCCAGCACATTGTCATGCTGTTCAACATCCATTTGGGAGACGATTGCACCGGTTGCTCGCCACATCTGCGTGACCTTATCCAGCGCCTCTACGTCAGTCGTAGAATCAGGGGTTAGGATAACCTGACGGTCGCGAAACAAGTCCGCGAAAGAAGCCTCGACCCCACTCTTCTCGGTTCCTGCAATCGGATGACCTGGAACAAAGCGCGCCACCCCATCGCCAAAGCTTATCTTAGCGGCGTCCAGGATCCGACGTTTGGCACTGCCCACATCCGTTATCACGGCGTCGTCCATAAGTTTCGCCGCAATATTGTCGAATATTACCGGGCTGGCGCCCAAGGACGTCGCAACAACGACCATGTCGGCGCCAGCGACCGCGGTTGCTGGATCAAAGCTGTATTCATCGATGACCCCAAGACGCACTGCAGATTGCAAATTAACTGCGCCGCGACCGCAGCCAATCACACTGCCTACGGCGCCTACCGAGCGCAAAGCCCGTGCCAGTGACCCGCCAATTAAGCCAACGCCAATAATGCACAAACGTTGAATCATCCTAGTGCACCAAGCCTGCCATCTTTGTCCTCACGATAATTTCGTCTCGTCCGGAAGTTGCATCGGAAATTTTTAAATTAAGCATTGTGTGTCGGATCGATGTCGTGATACGACACGCTTCACTGGCTCAATAGCGGGCATGGCGCCGCGCCGATTACAGTAAACAGTCTGTTGAAACATCAATTGGATAGCCTAAAAAGCCGCTCGTGGATAAGAGCCAAGAATTTTCAGCGACGAAGTCTTTTCCTCAACGAGGGCTAGGGTGTTGCGAATATTTGCAACGTCTGCGTGTCCTTCAATATCGACGAAAAATACGTAATCCCACGCTTCGCGCCGCAGTGGCCGCGATTCGATACGCGTCATACTGATGTTTTCGGCGGCGAAAATACTCACTATTTCGTACAACGCCCCTGGACGGTTAGCGGTCGTAAACATCAGCGAAGTGACATCCCGACCGCTTGGCGGCGGCGATTTAACACCGACTACAACGAAGCGAGTCGTGTTGCCGGGTTGGTCCTCGATATTTTTACGCAAAATAGTTAAGCCATAGAGTCGCGCAGCGACCTCACCCGCAATTGCCGCAGCATCCGCTTCGTCCCGCACTTTGCGCGCCGCCTCGCCGTTACTGCTCGATGGCAAACACTCAATCCCGGGTAAGTTTGTGGCAAGCCAACGTCGGCATTGCGCGAGCGCCTGAGGATGAGCATAAATTCGCTTGATATCCTCAATCTTAGCCGCCACGGAGAGTAGCTGATGGTGAATGTTAAGCACGACCTCGCCGCAAATTTTCAACGGCGACTCACGCAGCGCATCGAGCGTTTGATTTATCCCGCCTTCGAGCGAGTTTTCCACCGGCACGACCCCATAATGAGCACCGTCGGCGGCCACCTCACGCATGACTTCGTCGATTGACACAACACCAATACCGGTTATCGACCCACCGAAATGTTTCAATGCAGCCAAATGCGTGTACGTCCCTTCGGGACCGAGATAAGCAACTCTTAGTGGGTGCTCAAGGCCAAGGCAGGCTGACATAATTTCGCGCATTAAGCGGGCCGCTTCAGCTCCTGGCAGAGGGCCAGGATTTTGTGCGAGTACGCGACGGAGGATTTCTGCTTCTCGCTCTGGCCGATAAAACACGGCGTCATCACCACTCGAGCGCTTCACTTCACCGACTTCGATTGCGATCGCCGCACGCTCGTTGATAAGTCGAAGTAACTCGATATCAATAGCGTCTATTTTTGCGCGCAGCGTGTCGAGTTCTTTTGCCATTTTTTAAAATCAAGGGATCGCTCGGACAGGAAATCACCGCGTTCGCCCACGGACTGACCGGCGCAAACCGATGACAATTTTCTATCGCGCCGCAATTGGATCGAATTGTGCTCTTGTTACTCGTCTTGATCATCAACGGCGGAATCACCGCCTTCTGGGTCATCTACAACTGGGTCACGGTCTTGCGAATCTTCGACAATGGACTCACCACCTTGATATTCCGCGACGGGCACTACACCGACTAGTTTTTCGTCGTCAGCGATATTAATTAACCTAACGCCTTGCGTATTTCGACCTAACACCGAGATACCGCTGACCGGTGTGCGAACCAGGATCCCACCGTTGCTGATCAACATAATTTCTTCGTCTTCGAGCACTGAAACAGCCCCAACGACCCGCCCATTACGCGAACTCGTTTGGATTGCGATCATGCCCTTTCCGCCGCGTCCTTTAGTCGGAAATTCATCGACAACAGTACGTTTGCCGTAACCATTTTCAGTGGCAAAGAGGATCGCTTGGCTCGGATCGATCGGGATCAGGGATATGACTTCGTGGTCTTTCGCCAAATTAATGCCACGTACCCCGCGCGACGACCGGCCCATCGGACGGACCGCCGTCTCGGCAAAACGGACCGCTTTTCCGCTCGAGCTAACCAGCATGATGTCACTGCCGCCGTCCGTTAACGATACGCCGACGAGGCTGTCGTTATCATCTAACACGACGGCGATGATGCCATTGGCACGCGGACGTGAGAATTGGTCAAGCGAAGTTTTTTTGACCGTTCCCCTGCGCGTTGCCATTAATACATAGAGCTCAGGATCGAATTCCTTGATCGGCAACACCGCCGTAATTCGTTCACCTTCGTCGAGCGGCAACAAGTTCACCAACGGCCTACCCCGGGCTGTGCGACTCGCTTGAGGTAACTCGTAGACCTTTAGCCAATACACTTTTCCGCGGGTCGAAAAACATAAAATTGTGTCGTGCGTGCTTGCGATAAATAGCTTATCGACGAAATCTTCTTCCTTCGTCGTGGTCGCGGTTATGCCTTTGCCGCCGCGCCGTTGCGAACGGTAGACGTCAATCGGTTGTGACTTCGCATAGCCCGTGTGCGAAAACGTCACGACAACGTCCTCTTGATTTATCAGATCTTCTAGAGATAAGTGCTCGTGATTTTCAAGGATTTCAGTGCGGCGTTTGTCGCCATACTGTTCGCGAATCTCAACGAGTTCGTCGCGGATTACTTGCAAGAGTCGTTCAGGCCGCGCCAATATATCGAGCAGATCGTCGATCCTGACCAAAATTTCCTTGTATTCATCGATGATTTTATCGTGTTCAAGTGCGGTTAGACGCTGCAACCGCATTTCGAGAATTTCTTTCGCCTGGCGTTCAGACAAGCGGTACTTGCCATTGTGCAATCCGCAACTGTCTGGTAAGTCATCGGGACGGGACGCACTCGCACCGCTACGTTCCAACATCGTCACGACGATACCGGGTTCCCAATCTTGCGTTAGCAAGGCGGCGCGTGCATCGGCCGGTGTCGGCGATGCCTTAATCAGGGCAATTATTGGGTCGATATTGGCAAGCGCTACCGCTAATCCTTCCAAAACGTGGGCGCGCTCGCGTGCCTTGCGCAGTTCAAACAAGGTCCGCCGTGTGACAACTTCTCGCCGATGTCGCACAAAGCACTCGAGGATCGTCTTGAGCCCAAGGGTTTGCGGTTGCCCGTCGACCAAGGCAACGGTGTTAATGCCAAACACAGTCTGCATTTGCGTTTGTTTGTATAAGTTATTCAATACGACGTCGGCGATTTCACCGCGTCTCAGCTCGACGACCATCCGCATGCCGTCTTTATCGGACTCGTCGCGTAACTCGCGGATGCCGGATAATTTTTTATCTTTAACGAGTTCCGCGATCTTTTCTAATAGTCGCGCCTTATTGACCTGGTATGGCAATTCGGTGACGACGATTCGCTGCATCTCGCCCTCTTCGCCTTCGATCTCGGCGCGCGCACGAACATGGATTCGACCGCGTCCGGTTCGGTAGGCCTCACGAATACCAGCGGACCCGTTTATGAACCCAGCGGTCGGGAAATCCGGGCCAGGGACGATATCGAACAACTCCGACAATTCGATATCAGGGTTATCGATTAGGGCAATACAAGCGTTGACTATTTCGGTGAGATTGTGCGGCGCAATGTTAGTCGCCATACCAACGGCAATGCCGCTCGAGCCATTGATCAGGAGATTCGGTAGGCGCGCGGGAAACACCAGCGGCTCGCGCAGAGAACCGTCGTAGTTTGGCTGGAAATCGACCGTATCTTTGTCGATGTCGGCGAGCAATTCGTGAGCAATGCGCGTCATTCGTACTTCGGTGTAACGCATCGCCGCGGGCGCATCACCATCAACGGATCCGAAGTTCCCTTGACCGTCTACGAGCATATAGCGCAAGGAAAAAGGTTGAGCCATACGCACGATTGTGTCGTAGATCGCGGAATCACCATGCGGGTGATATTTACCCATCACGTCACCGACGATACGCGCCGATTTTCGGTAGGGTTTGTTCCAGTCATTACCGTTTTCGCTCATCGTAAATAACGCACGGCGATGAACCGGCTTGAGACCGTCGCGAACGTCCGGAAGCGCACGGCCAACGATTACACTCATCGCATAAGCCATATACGAATTGCGCATTTCGTCTTCGATATTGATCGGGATTAAGTGGCGGGCAAAATCGGCCATGTCAGGGTCTTTAAGTGCTTAATTTATAAGGACTATCGTTAGGGGTACGAACAGCGGTATTCTACCACGGGGAGAGCTGAAACGCACGCCCAAATCGCACTAATTTTGCGTCTCGAAAAGTTGTCGGATGGATTCGAGGTTCGGATTGTGCACGACTCCTTTTTGCGTCACTAGAACGTCAATTAATTCGGCCGGGGTTGTGTCGAATACTGGGTTATAGGCGTCGACACCAGGGGCCGCTATACGCTGCTCGTGAAACGCCAGCAGCTCGTCACCCGGGCGCTCCTCGATAGGAATGTCGCTGCCTTGCGCCGTCGTTCGATCAATTGTTGATAATGGTGCAACAACCATAAAACGTACGCCGTGAGCGCGGGCGTTTACGGCCAGTGAGTAAGTGCCGATCTTATTTGCCGTATCGCCGTTCGCAGCCACTCGATCGGCCCCCGTGATCACCCAACTGATATTTCCGCGACTCATCAAATGGGCCGCCGCGCTATCGGCAATGAGCGTCACGGGGATGTTGTCGGCGTGTAGCTCCCACGCCGTCAAACGCGCACCCTGCAACCAGGGGCGTGTTTCCGTTGCGAAAACGTGCTCGAGTTTACCGACCTTCCAGGCGCTACGGATCACGCCGAGTGCGGTACCGTAACCCGCCGTGGCCAAGGCCCCGGCATTACAATGCGTAATCACCTGGTTCGCCGAGCCGAGCAGCGCCGCACCCAGTTCGCCCATCGCCAAATTCGCGGCAACGTCGGCCTGAAAAAGATCATTGGCGTGGGCTAGCAAACTCGTAGACGGATCACCTTGGATGCGCTGAAACTGTTCTACCATCGAGTCGATTGCCCAGGCTAAATTCACGGCAGTGGGACGCGCGGCTCTGAGCAAGTCCAACTCGCGCGCCACGGCTACTTGCCAATCATCACGATGCGTTTTATACGCCGCGGATGCGGCCAGCACGACACCGTAAGCGGCAGCGATCCCAATCGCAGGTGCGCCGCGCACCACCATGGTTCGGATCGCGTCGGCGATCGCAGCAACGCTAGCACATCGTACATAGTCGAGGCGCTGCGGCAATGCGCATTGATCAATTAGGACCAGTGCGTCCCGGTCCCAATACAATGTGCGGACATTTGAAGTGATATTCGACATAGCGCGTATTTGAAAATAAACGGGCTATGTTACCTTAAGCCGCCTACGGTTTTCGTTTCAGTTAAAGGATCGCTATTGAATCACGTCGATCAAATCCTCCACGCGAGTTGGGTCATTCCGGTTGAACCTGGCACGGGAAGCCTAGCAAATCATTGCGTTGCAATTAGCGGCGATCGCATTGTTGATGTGCTGCCAAGCGCGACTGCGCGTGAGCGACTCAGTACAGATTTCGAACTTGATCTCCGCGGTCATGCGCTCATTCCCGGATTTATCAATTGCCACACGCATGCGGCGATGAGTTTATTTCGCGGATTAGCGGATGATCTACCGTTGTCGGATTGGTTAGAGAATCACATCTGGCCGGCCGAATCGCGTTGTGTAGACCGACAGTTTGTGCGCGACGGAACGCTACTCGCCGCCGCCGAAATGCTCCGCGGCGGCACGACATGCTTCAGCGACATGTATTTTTTCCCCGACGAAGCAGCGGCCTCGGCGATTGAAATAGGCATTCGCGCAGTCGTTGGCATGATCATTATCGGATTCCCAAGCGCTTGGGCGAGCACTCCTAATGAGTACCTCCACAACGGACAGCAAGTGCACGATCGCTATCGCTCACATCCCCTTGTGCGCACCACATTCGCGCCCCATGCGCCGTATACCGTCGACGATGAAACCTTACGGCGGGTAGCAACATTAGCCGAAGAGCTAGACGTGCCGATCCAAATGCACGTCCACGAAACAGCGCTGGAAATCGCACAAGCCCTGGCCGACAACGGTCGCCGCCCGCTCGCACGTCTCGCCGAGCTCGGTTTGCTGTCACATCGCCTCATGGCAGTCCACATGACCCAACTCAATGATGAGGAAATTAGCGAAGTGGCCCGAGCGGGGGTCAGCGTCGTCCATTGCCCCGAATCGAATCTCAAACTCGCCAGCGGCTTTTGCCCAGTGGCGAAGTTATTGGACGCTGGGGTCAATATCGCACTCGGTACTGACGGAGCAGCGAGCAATAACGACCTGGATATGCTGAGTGAAATGCGCACTGCCGCACTGCTCGCGAAAGGCGTCTCCGGCGATGCGAGCGCTTTGCCCGCTGCACAAGCGCTCCGTTTAGCGACGCTAGGTGGCGCACAAGCACTCGGACTTGAGACTGAGCTTGGGTCTCTAGCAAGGGACAAGCTTGCCGACATCGTTGCAATTGATTTGAGTGATGTCCGTGCGGCGCCGGTGTTTGATCCGATTTCACAGATTGTCTATGCCGGACACCGCGACCAAGTCAGTAACGTGTGGGTAGGTGGCCGGAGGGTTGTAAAGAATCACGAACTGGCAAATCTTGATGCCGCAGCTTTGACCTTGCGCGCCAACGAATGGCGGGCGAAGATCAGCGAAGGACCTAGCTAGCACTAGCAGCCTGTCGGACTAAGGAACAATCTACTGCGCTGCTGGGACAACGGCCCAAAACCGTGCGATTTCTCGTTACCTAGAACCACTACGCT
>JAQCEL010000244.1 GCA_027618655.1 Pseudomonadota bacterium
TACGACAGCTTTACGATCACGGTACTCATGCAACTCGAAGATCTCGGTTTCTGCGAGAAAGGTGCTGGCGGACGCTTTGTTGCGGACGGTAATTTGATATCTGGGGTCGGCAAGCTACCGTTTAATACCGACGGCGGCGGCCTCTGCAACAACCACCCAGGTAATCGCGGCGGCATGACGAAGATCATCGAAGCAGTGCGCCAATTGCGCGGCGAAGCGCATCCCGCAGTGCAAGTAAAAAATTGCGATCTTGCGCTCGCACACGGCACGGGCGGATTTCTAGGCACGCGCCATGGCAGCGCGACATTGATCATGGAGAGGGCATAAGTAATGGCTGACGATGAAAACGCTGCGTTTCACGCGGACACCGCATTGGAACCCTATTGGGAAGCGGCGAGAAACGGGAAGCTGCTACTAAAAAAATGCGCCGATTGTGGACAAACTCACTACTATCCCCGACCCATTTGTCCGTTTTGCATGAGCGATAAAACACAATGGATCGAGGCGTCCGGCAAAGGCACGATCTACACGTGGAGTGTGGAACGTCGCGCACCGCAGCCCTACGCCATTGCGTTTGTCAGCTTGCCGGAAGGACCGACCATCCTCACAGCGATTGTAGATACCGATCTTGACGCTATTTCAATCGGTCAATCCGTGAAGCTCAGTTTTGAGACGCGCGGCGATCAGCCAGTACCCGTTTTCAGTCCTGACTGATCGAACGTAGATTTATTTGCTAGGCTGCGCCGAATACTTCCGTGACGTGCTCGGTATCTAAGTACTCGCGAACTTTGGCGATCTTAGCGTCCTTACAGACCATCATGAAATGATAGATGTTCTTATACGTCTTGCCGTTTGATATCTCTGCATAAGACTCTGCCTCAATCGAGACGCGATCGTCTTCTGCGGTTAACTGGCTTGGCGTGACTTGAATACCTTTCGGCGCGCTACCACCAACCTCACCCAGTAGCTTGGCAAACTCGGCTTTCGTGTAGGTGCCGGACAGCGCAGTTGTCCCCATCACAGTCCATGTCGCGTCTTCGCTGAGCATAGCGAGGGCGCTGTCGTATTGACCGGCCGAAAAGCTTTTCCAAAAATTCGTGACTAGCGTTTTATTTCCTGTCGTACTCATAGTTAAATTTCCAGGGAGGTTTAGGTAGCGCCAAGCCTACCGCAGATCGTGCAGACTCGGCCATTGTTCTCGTCAGTCAATTAGCTTGCCGTCTCGGTCGCGAATTTCGGGCCCGTTCACTCGCGCGCGACCGTCGCCAAACCCGCGGTCGCGATCTTTTAATGCGGCTTTAAGACCCTTCTCTTTGACATTGTCTTTAAAAATTTTCGTTCCCGGCGCGAGGTGCGCACGTGCATCATTTTCCGCCGCCATGCGCTGCAAAGTACGTGCGCCCATCAACTCCATGCCGACGTTAACGATACGTTTGTTTGCGGCGAGTAAATCCGCATCAATTAGGGCAAGCCGATCCAATAGACCTTCACATTCTTGTTCGAGTAAATCAGCCGGCACAGATTTAAGCGCCAAGCCAATCTGAGCTGCCTCCTTACCCGTGACAGTGTCTCCCGTTAGGGTTAATCGTTTCGCCCATTGCGGGCCAACGTGATAAAGCCACATCTGATTCGGTAAGGAGCCGAGGTCGCGCGCTGGCGGGAAGCCAATCACGGCATCGTCCGCAACGACGACCATGTCACATAGCAACGCGATGTCCGTGCCACCAGCGAGACAATATCCATGCACTTGTGCGATCACTGGTTTGTGGATGTCGAACAGCGCCATGCGCATGCGCTGACCACGCTCAAGTCGCCAAATATCATCGTCTATCGTCGGGTCCGCATATAAATTGCCGCCACGTCGTTCCTCACCATCGCCAATCTGCGCGCGAGCGCCTGGATCAAGATCGTAGCCTGAGCTGAAACAACTGCCTGCGCCTTTGATAACGATCGCGTGCACTGCTTTGCGATCGTCTGCATCCCATAACGCGTGGTTTAGCTCTTCGAGCAGTTTCAGCGACAACGCGTTGCGCTTCTCAGGGCGGTTGAGCGTGATGCGCGCGCGCCCCTTGGCGATTTCATAGTGGATGAATTCGTAATCCGACATGGGCTAATTCCGTCAGCGGTTACTATTTATAGTATTTCAAGAAATCCGGTTCGCGCTTTTCATTGAGTGCGTTCACGCCTTCTTGCGACTCCTCGGTGAGGTAATACAAGCGCAATGCCTGCATCGCCAGGCCACCCATGCCGCGGATAGATTCCGTGTCCGCATTGAAGCTTTTCTTTGCGAGTGCGATTGCCGTCGGACTGCGTTTGTTAATTTCGTCGCACCAAGATTGAACCTCTGCGTCGAGTTGATCATCAGGTACGAACTTATTGATAAGCCCCATATCGAGCGCCTCTTGAGCGCTGTATCGTTTACACATATACCAAATTTCGCGGGCTTTCTTTTCGCCCACAACCCGCGCGAGATACGCCGTGCCGAAACCGGGATCGACGGATCCCATTTTCGGGCCCACTTGGCCGAAAATTGCGTTGTCCGATGCGATGGTTAAATCGCAAATTGTGCAGAGAACATTGCCGCCACCGATCGCGTAGCCGCGAACCTTCGCGATAACCGGTTTCGGCACGTCGCGCAGTACGGAGTGCAATTCCTCCACTGGCATACCCGCTGCGCCGCGCGCATCGTTGTTGCCGTACATGCCGCCTTCGTGTTCAGACTGATCGCCACCGGTACAAAACGCTTTACCACCGGCGCCAGTAAAAATAATTGAACCAATATCTTGATCCCATCCGGCCTTTAAAAATGCGTCAAGAAGTTCGACTACGGTACGCGGTCGAAACGCATTGTATTTTTTTGGGCGGTTAATACAGATCGTGGCTGTGCGACCTTCTACGCTATAGATAATGTCTTCGTAGTCGTTCATGCGAATTCCTCGATTCGAATAGTTGAAGGTGGTAACAATAGTGCTTAGTCGGCCGAACATACAACGATTAATCGGCACAAGTGATCGTCGCTGGCGACGCAGCGCCAAACAAATAGGCCATTGCTCTCAGTAGTGCTTAACGACTCAAACAGATATTCGATCCGCGCACGGGCTTGCAGTGAACCGACCGGGATCCCAAGGACCTCGACGACACGGTAGCGGCAGGTCCTTGACCGAAGATTCGCTGGGCAGCTTGCTCCCCATTCGACCGCGTCGACTTGCCCTGCCATAATCAGCCAGCGACGCGATTGCGTGCAATCCCGCTCCGTCGCGCGCAGATCGGTTGGTCTAGCGACGCTTGATCAAATCTAAACGACCGAACAACTTTGGGAGCAATCCAATGCCTGACGCATTTATCATCGACGCCTGCCGTACACCTCGCGGCATTGGCAAAGTGGGCAAGGGCGCATTAGCCCATTTGCATCCACAGCACCTTGCCGCCACCGTACTGAAAGCGATTGCGCAACGTAACGCGATCAATACGGCGGAAGTAGACGACATCATTTGGGGTACGAGTTCGCAGGCCGGGTCGCAAGGCGCAGACCTCGGTCGCATGGCTGCTCTGGACGCTGATTACGATATCAAGGCTTCCGGTGTCACCTTAGATCGTTTTTGCGGATCAGGGATCACGACGGTTAATCTTGCGGCTGCGCAAATTATGTCAGGTATGGAGGATCTGGTTATTGCGGGCGGCACTGAGATGATGAGTTATACCTCATCCACTGCCGATCCGAACGTGATGCCGATGCTCGATAAAGGAAATTTACGTCTGCGCGCTAAGCATCCTCAATCACAACAAGGTGTCTGCGCCGATGCGATTGCTGCGCTTGAAGGTATCGACCGAAACGCTGTGGACCAACTCGCGCTCGTCTCGCAACAACGCGCGGCTGCTGCGATCGCAGATGGAAGATTTTCGCGCTCGCTGATTGCCGTACGAAATCTAGACGGTAGCCTCGCGCTCGATCACGATGAGTTTCCGCGGCCCGAAACAACGCTTGAAACGCTGAGCAAACTGAAACCGGTATTCGGCGCGTGGTCCGAGTTTGAAGTTGATGAAACAGGCGCAACCTACGGCAGCCTTATCCGACAAAGGTACCCTCAGCTTACGGAGATTGAGGCCATCCATCACGCTGGAAACTCCTCAGGCGTAGTCGACGGGGCGGCCGCTTTGTTGTTGGCATCAGGATCCTATGCCAAGAAAAACAATCTAAAACCCAGAGCACGGATCGTCGCAACGGCAAACATGGGTGACTGCCCGACCCTGATGCTCAACGCGCCGGTACCGGCAGCGCGCAAAGTCTTAGCGCGCGCAGGACTCAACATAGACGATATCGATTTGTTCGAAATTAACGAGGCATTTGCGGTAGTCGCTGAAAAATTTATCCGCGATCTCAATCTCGATCGCGACAAAGTCAATGTCAACGGTGGCGCGATGGCTCTCGGCCATCCAATTGGCGCTACCGGATCGGTTCTGATTGGAACCTTGTTGGACGAACTCGAGCGCCGAGGGAAGAAGCGTGGACTGGTAACGATGTGTGCTGCCGGCGGAATGGCACCTGCGATCATTATCGAGCTCGTCTAGTCACGCTGGTGCGAGGACGAAAAGGTGACGGGGGATTAAAGTTTCGCCACTGGTTACTTTTTAATCCCTCCGTCACCTTTTCCGCCTTTCCCGCCGTCCCGTCACCTTTTCCGCCGTCACCTTTTCCGCAGCTGGCACGGGCGCGCAGGGTCAGAAATAAAGGTCTGCATCCTCTGCCGAAGCAGCGCTTGGCGCTGATGGCTCATCAAGTGCGTTCATGCTGCGTGCCGCCCGCCGCGCTGCGGATTCGACGAGCCCTTCCAAGCCCCGGTATGAATTGTCCGATGCCGTCGTCCCGGTAGCCACCCACGGCAGATTTAGCGCGTCGAATACCGGTCTCCAGCCCGGTCCATCGTGGTCGCCATGCACGCGCAACTGCATCAACGGGTTGGGCAGATAGTGGCCGTTCCTGGTGCGAACCCACAACTGTCGTGCCGGCTGGTAAAGGCTGTGCACCTCGGCACGCGCAAGTACGCTGTTGACGTAACTGCGCTTGCGGCGAGTCCTCTGCCACAGGTGATTGGGCAAACATTCCAGGGTGCCGAACAGCGCCTCGGCAAAGAAGCCTTGCAAGTACTTGTATGCTCGCTGTGAGCGCTCCACGCAACGCGTATTCTGCGTCTTGAAGCCGGCCAACATTAAGCTCAATACCCAGTACTCGCCCTGCTGGTGCTGCAGACGCACCAAGCGACCGTTGGTCTGTACATCCAGCACGGTTGGGCCGATCCGTTCGAACAACGACGCGAGCGACTGACGCGCGAACTCGGCGTCCTCCATGGCACGGTTCAGCGCTGACCACCACGGCGTGTGGCCAAATTCGTCTTCAATTTGCGGGTCGGCGCCGCGCTCGAGCAAGGCCTCAACTAAGGCCACGTTACCGGCGCGCGCGCCCAGCATCAGCGGCGTAGCGCCGGTGGGACCGCAATGATCGACGCCG
>JAQCEL010000245.1 GCA_027618655.1 Pseudomonadota bacterium
GCGCATTAGTCCTAATAATCGCATGCCCGCAATCGTCGACCATGATCCCATTGGCGGTGGCGAGCCCATTGCCATATTTGAATCAGGTGCGATCCTGGAATATCTGGCCGAAAAATCCGGCAAATTTTTACCTAGTAAACCCGACGACAAATACAAAGTTCTGCAATGGTTGCATTGGCAAATGGGCAATCTTGGGCCGATGATGGGCAATGCCAATCATTTCAAAAACTACGCGAAGAATATCACTGACGATCCGGGTCAATTGGTTTATGGAACGAAACGATTTGTCGGTGAAGTCGATCGATTGTGCGGCGTGATGGACGCGCACTTATCCGTCAACCGGTACTTTGGCGGTAATGAATATAGCATTGCAGACATGATCATTTGGCCGTGGGCGGTTCTTCTTGGTCGATTAATCGACGAGGAAATTTGGCAGAGCTTTCCGAATCTGAAACGCTGGGTCGATGAAGTCGGTGAGCGCCCCGCCGTGCAACGCGGAAAGGATGTTGGAAAAGAATTGGCCGAGAAAGAACGTAGCGAAGAAGAAGAAAAGCTGAGGCGCGAAATTCTATTCAATCAAACAAATGAGAAAGTTCGCACGGCCAGAGAATCGGCTGCAAAACTCGCCAGCTAGAATTTATAAGCACGCAGCCAATACACAAATCGGAACTTTCCAGTCGCGTCTGGAGGCATTTTACGGACGCGACTGGGACCCTCAGTCAGATAACTGTTCCAGTCGGGGGGAGTAACTCAGAAAGCGCCAGCGAATCGGTACAGCGTTAGCCACTCGCCGGCCTTGCTCTAAGGTGAAGCGAACCAGGCGCTTCGCACCCGCAATAGCCTCAACGTCCGGGCCTTCCCAAATTATCTCCGTGCGCCCGGAGAAAAATGCGATATCACCTTGCTCAAAATCAATAAACGTTAAACCAGCCCGTGGATTTAATAATAAATTCCCAAACGTGTTGAAGTGATTGTTGCCAGGATAGTCCGGAAATTGAAGCGTCACGTGGTCCAAAACTTTCACGAAACCTGGTTTACCGCCGCGGTGGGAAACATCGGCACCGCCACTCGCCGATTGCGCTCCCTCGCGGTGATGCGACGCGATGTAAAAATTATCCGCCGAGGTGATCAATTGTGACGCCTTGTCGTCGAAGCTAGAAAATTGTTCGACTTCGCGGGTGCGGCCAAGCAGGGCAACATCATCGAGGACACTTGTTGAACGCGCCTGAATATACTGCGGGCAATTGCCGAATGATTGCACAACGTGCAATGACAATCGATTTAGCTCTGCAACAATAACTTGTGCACTTAAGCGGTTGCGGCGGCGTGATTCATAATCAATGCCAAGGAGGCCTAGCGCCGAGCCTGGGGCAAGCTCTCCGTCCAAGGGGTCTCCGTCGATCATTCTTGTGCGAACCTCTAAGGTTCGTGAATCAGGTGACTCGATAAACCCCGGGCGGCCAAACAACATTGAAGCCCACGGCGATCCTGCTCTATCAATCGCGCCAATGAAAACAAAGGCCAATTGCGCATAAAACTCGCGGTGCTGATCCGGCAAGTGACCGAGGATCGCGATATGCCCAATTTTCTCAGTTCTTTCGCGAACACCAAGTTTATCTTGAATCGCTTGCTCGCCCCGATGAAACGGCGATTGATCGTTGCTCGATGACATTTTTTAGCTCGAAAAATGTACGACAGCGGATCCCGGCGTGATGACTTGACCTGCTTCGTTGCGAATGAATACGTCAATGGTTGCGACGTTGCCTTCAATAGAACTGACAATTCCGCCGGCTGTCAACACCTCACCGAGGTAAGCCGCAAGCCGGTTCGAATACTGGAACTCGACCATTCGGCCGTCGTCGCCAAGCCACTCCAGCACGGTTTGCGTCAACCAGTCCCCTTGCAGCGGGCCATCGATGACAACGCCTGGATGTTTTTCGACTTCAGTTGTGTAGGTCTCATCGTAGTGAATACGATGCGAATTCCAAACCGCTGCGTTATACAAAAACAGCGAAACATTGCTCGCTCGATGGATCCGCTCTGGCAGCGATTCACCAACTTGGACGTCCAGACGCTTAGTCGTCACTATCGGTTGATCCGACTTTGAGTTTCTTGCATCACGAGCTCCCCATCAGCCGCGCGGACATTCAGTTCGTAATCTACAAATATCAGTGGGCCGCTCGAACCTTGCTTTTCATAGATATTGCTAATGCGACGCGAAATAGACAAGACATCGCCTGGCACTACGGCGCGAAAATAACGTTGCTTTATACCGCCCGCCATCACTCGCTTTAGCGGCAACTCGGGCAGTAGTGGGTCTCGCATTAGTCCGTCTGGACCTAAATCGGCAATTTGCGTTAACGGCCGGTCGGCGCCGAACAAAAACATCGGTGGAGCTTCGTCGCCACGCAGATATTTTTCCAAACGTTGCTCAGTTGCGAGCGCGTACTTGATGATATCGCGCCGCGATATTTCGACTTGAACAGGTTCAGTCGACCGTCCAATCCAGTTGCGTATTTCATCTGTGATTAAGTCAGGCAACGTGGCTGTCTCTTTCGCTTGATCTAGGCACGAATGCGCATAGAAATGATCGTGAGTTCGGCGTCGACATCGATAAATTCGAGATCGAGTCGCGCACCGACTGCTAAATTTACATCGCTGCCTGCGAGTGGCGCTTGCAAGCGGATCCCGTCGCGCAGATCGGCGGTGACTGTGACATACGGTAGATCCTGTTTAAATCCAGCATGAAATGCGTGATGGGTTACCGTCCAGCTGTGCACGGTCGCTGATCCAGACAACGCGTGCCAATCGTATTCGAACGAATAGCACGCATCGCACATCGGGCGCGGGTAATGCCGCAGCTTCGCGCATGTCAGGCAGCGTTGCACTAACAACTGGTGCCGACGTAGGCCGTCCCAATACGACTGGTTCTCAAGCGCGATTTGCGGTCGAGGCTTTGCAGGTGATTCCGAGTAAATGTCGTTCATCGGTGCATTATCGCAAGCGACCCGTCGCCCAAATCACCAAATCCTGTGACTAATCCTACTTCAGCGTTTGTCACTTGTCGCTCACCGCACTCACCACGCAACTGCCGGACGAGTTCAACGATATGATTCATGCCGCCGATGTGGGCCTCTGAGAGCAATCCGCCGTGCGTATTAATCGGCAGATCGCCGCCGAGTCTGATCCGCCCATTGGCGACGAAGTGACCACCCTCGCCCTTCGCGCAAAAACCCAAGTCTTCGAGTTGGCAGAGCACGATGTAAGTAAAGCAGTCATAAATCTCAGCAACGTCAATATCGGCATGCGTGACACCGGCCATTGCAAACGCGATCGGTGCGGCATTCGCTATACCGAGACGCGTTAGATCGCGTCGTTGCGTGATAGCACTTGGTGAATCGGGATGGCCCTCAGCGCAGCCACCGATATAAATTGGTGCGCAACGCAGATCCCGTGCCCGCTCGGCGCTGCTGATTACCACGGCCGCGGCGCCGGCACCTTCAAGACTGCAGTCAAACAATCGAAACGGATCCGCGATCATTCTGGAATTTTGATGATCGGCCAAACGCATGGGTTTACGCATCATCGCGCGTTCGTTTAATTGGGCGTGGGCGCAGCAAGTTAACGCGACTTCCGCAAATTGTTCACTCGTGCTGCCGTAGAGTTCCATGTGCCGGCGCGCCATGTGTGCGTAAAACTGCGCCGGCGCATTGGTACCGATCGGCATTTCAAATTCTGACACCAAGCGCATTTGCGGCATGCGCGTAAGTTGATCAGAGATCCGCCCGCCGGAAATACTGCCGCGACCCAGGGTAATTAACACGTGCTTAGCGACCCCGGTTGCAACCGCCATCGTGGCGCTCTGCAATGCGGCGACCGCACTCGCGCCGCCCATCGGCGTTTGCGCCGAGTAGCGTAAATCGGCGATGCCGAAGTTCGTGATGAAGTCCTCCGCAACAACGCCCCCGGAGGCGTACGGAATGACCCCATCGATATCCTTAGGATCGAGACCTGCATCGAGGACCGCATTCAGTGCGGCTTCGAGCGTTAGGCTCAGTTGGCTTCGATCGGTCTCACGCGTATAGGCGGTTTCACCGACGCCGCTCACTGCGGCTTTGTCGCATAAATTAATCATCACACCAGCTTACTGTAATGCGCCCGCGTGGTGAACAAGCGCCTCGCATAGACAAGACCCGGAATGATTTTATTGCGGCGTCTCGGTCTCGAGCGTAATAAAAGCACGCTATCAGCCTCATCAACCGGCACGCGCCATCGGATGCTCGCGCACGGTCATTTTCGAAACCCCGGAGGTTTAAGAATTGGACCATGGTGGGCGTTCATAGAAATGCGTTCCATCGGTCGACTCCATGTCATCAGGCTCGTATGCTAGCCGGCTTCGCGCACATGTCCCACAATAGGGGCGAGAAATGTCGCTCGCTGGGGGCGCAATCAAAGGGGACTTTCGATGGCGGTACAAAAAAATGGCATATCAGTCGCGGGTTCAATAGACGCGGACGGACACATACTTGAGCCGGCAAACTTGTGGGAAACCTACCTTGAAGGAAAATATCGCGACCGCGCCCTGCGGATCCGGACTAACGATGACGGACTCGAATTTATCGAAATTGACGGCAAACCGTCGTGGACAGGCTACCCCGGGTTTCCTGGTTTACTGGGCGCGATGGGCAATGACGATCTCTCACCAAGCCCAGAGGTGACGTACGAAGGTACAGCTCCGCCTGCTGCGATGAACGCGGCTGCAAGAGTAGCGCGCATGGACGGCGAAGGAATTAGTAAAACAATCCTCTACCCAACACTGGGATTGTTTCTCGGCGAGATGCGCGACGCTGAACTATTTACGGCGCATTGCCGGGCGTATAACCGTTGGATCGTTGATTTCTGCGCGGATTCAGCCGGTCGATTAGTACCGGTCGCCCATATCTCCTTGGAAACAGATCCCGTGGAGGCCGCGCAAGAACTTGAGCGTTCCGTGAAGGCTGGAGCGAAAGGAGGATTTTTTCTACCCTTTACCTGGCAACGAAAATCACCGGGACATCCAGACTACGATCCGATTTGGGCGAAAGCTCAAGAACTCGATGTGCCACTCGCGATTCACCCAACGGCTGATCCTGGCCCGCTCGACGTGCACAAACGTTTCGCAGAACTGGCGCAAAACGAGGAAAACTTCACGTTCACTTGGTACATGGACGTGTTAGTTGCGCAGGGCATGATGCAATCTTTCGTTTCCTTGTTTCACTACGGCATGTTCGACCGCTTCCCGAAGGTTAAGATGGTGGTCTTAGAATCACAAGCAGGCTGGATCGGCTATTTACTCGATCGCATGGACGCCGTGTTCAAAGGCGGCCTAAGGGTCACGACGAAAATGAATGAGTTGCCGAGTAGTTACTTTGCACGCCAGTGTTTTATCTCAGCGGATCCGGACGAGAAAGCGCTTAGTAAAGTGATTGATCATGTGGGTGCGGACCACTTTTTCTGGGCCT
>JAQCEL010000246.1 GCA_027618655.1 Pseudomonadota bacterium
GCCGCTATGCCGCAGCCCGTAAGCCTTTAGCTTATCAGCACTCTGCTTCAACTGCCGTTTATAGGTTAAACGGTTCGATGTTCGGCACCGGGTTCAGTTATGACGATTTTGCTCAGCTTCAGCATGTGATCAGCCACCGCAAAGTCCGAATACTCGATGAGGAACAATTGGAGGGTCGCGCTAATTATGTGCTCGAAACCTTACCGAATTTCGCGTACTCCGATTATCGTCGAGTTGTCACGTTCATAGATAAGCAGTGGTGCATACCGATGCGCACAAAATTTTATGGTGCCGAGGACCAGCTGCTTAAGGAAATGCTTGTCGCGATCGAGGACGTGCGTCAGGTCGGGGATCGCTTCGTACCGTATCGCACGGTTCTAAACGAACACACTGGCGGTCACACTGAAATACGGGTCAACGAGATCGAAATCGACGCAAACCTGCGCGATCGGATATTTACCGGGAGCGAGTTGGGTCGCGGGAAATAAAAATCTCGTTGAGGGAAAGAAAAACCCCGCTGCAGCGGGGTTCGTCGGACTAAGCGCTCTAGCGAGGGCGATGTTCGTCACCTGGCGGCCATGCTCGGCAACCTGCGTTATTTAGACGGTTACATCAGTGCCAGTTCGAGCGGCGTGCTATCGCGGCCCATCGGCTTCGCTGTTCGATTTCCCGAGGCCATGGACCCGGTGAGTGCCTAACTGAAAGTCTAGTAGAGATTTCTAAATTTGTGGGAATCGATGCGGATTTATCGCGCTATAGATCAAGGTCGTCTAACAGCCGCGATATTAAGATTTTCTGGACTTCAGAGGTACCTTCGTAAATCTGATAGACCCGCACATCACGATATATTTTTTCAACCGGATAGTCGTTCAAAAAACCGTAGCCGCCGTGGATTTGGATCGCGTCAGAAGCAACGCGTTCTGCCATCTCGGAGGCAAACAACTTGGCCATCGACGCTTCTCTGGCACAGTCCATGCCCGCATCTTTCATGCGTGCAGCATGCAAATAGAGTTGCCGAGCCGCCTCGATTTGCGTCGCCATCTCCGCAAGCTTAAATGCGATCGCTTGATGCTGGTTTATTAATTTTCCAAACGTCTCGCGCTGTTGTGCATATGATCGCGCCGCCTTTAGTGCAGCGCGCGCGCCACCCGTGGCTTGCGCCGCTACGCCAATTCGTCCGAGTGAAAGATTCGCGAGCGCGATCCCCAGTCCCCGGCCGACTTCCCCCAACACGTCACGCGTTGGCACGCGCATTGCATTCAAGCGAATTTCGCACGTGTCGTTCGTACGATGGCCGAGCTTTTGCTCATGCCGTACGACTTCATAGCCGATGTTATTCGTCGGTGTAATAAATGCCGTCAGGCCGCGTTTGCCTGCTGCGGGATCAGTCACTGCAATAATCATCGCGAGATCAGCCGTAGCGCCAGCCGTGATGAAAGCCTTGTGGCCATTAATCACATAATGGTCGCCGTCGCGCACCGCCGTTGTGGTGATCGCGGCCGCATCGGATCCCGTGTGTGGCTCAGTGAGTTGAATACATCCGATCCATTCACCGGACGTGAGTTTCGTCAGGTAATGTTGCTTTTGCCAATCTGTCCCTAAGTGTTGTAGCGCAATACCGACCGGCGAATTATTCGCCGCCATCACATTTGAGATCCCACCATCGGCCGCGGAAATCTCTTCGATAGCTAAGGCATAAGAAACAAAATCAGCACCCGCACCGCCGTAAACCGGGTCAATCGTCACACCCATTAATCCGATCGCAGCCATGGCGCGGTAGATATCTCGCGGCGCGCCATTGTCACGGTCCCATTGCGCCGCGAACGGCGCGATCTCATTAGCCGCGAATTCTCGCGCTGCGTCGCGCACCTGTCGTTGTTCGTCGCTTAGCATGAGTTTATGTGATGTGTCGTTTGTTTCTCGCGGCTATGACGATGTGATGCTCGGACAACTAGGCAATGACGTTAGCGCTTTTCCACTCGGCTATCTGCTGCGCACCAAAGCCCCAATCCTTGAGCACTGCTTGGGTGTCGGCACCCGGTTTGGAAGCGCCTTTTTGAATTTTTGATCGCGTACGACTAAAGCGCGGTGCCGGCGCGGGGTGCACGACACCGTCGACTTTCACGAAGCTTTCCCGCGCGACATTATGCGGATGATGCGGCGCCTCGGTCATGGTTAAAACCGGCGCAAAACAAATATCAGAACCTTCGAGAATTTCGCACCATTCATTGCGGCTTTTCGTTTTGATCAAAGCGGTCATTTTTTCGCTCAGCGCTGGCCATTGAGTTTTATCGCGATGGCCTTTGTGATCAGGGTCTTGGAACCCGGTTAGCTGAAGCAATTCATCGTAGAACTTAGATTCGATTGAGGCGATCGAAATATAGCGACCATCTGAGGTCTCATAGGCATCGTAAAAGTGTGCGCCGCCATCGAGGATGTTCGTACCGCGATCGTCAGTGACGATCCCGGCAGCGTGCATGCCATAGACTGCGGTCATCAAAGAACCGACGCCGTCGACCATGGCCGCGTCGACGACTTGTCCGCGCCCCGATTTTTGCGCTTCCAGTAACGCTGCGAGAACACCGATCGCGAGATAAGCGCCGCCGCCACCGAAATCACCAACAAGGTTCAACGGCGGTGGCGGTGGTGCATTGGCGGGACCAATTGAGTGGCCGGCGCCAGACAGTGCGATGTAATTGATATCGTGTCCGGCAACTTTTGCCAACGGACCTTCCTGTCCCCAGCCTGTCACTCGCCCATAAACGAGCTTGGGATTACGCTTTAAGCACTCATCTGGACCAATGCCTAAACGCTCTGTTACGCCAGCGCGAAAACCTTCGATTAGGGCGTCGGATTGCTCAACGAGCTTCAGCACGAGTTCGACCCCGGCAGGGCTTTTTAAATCGACCGCGATCGAGCGGCGGCTTCGATCAAGTAACGAGAATTTCGGATCCATCGGAATGCCGAGGCCGGCATCGACGAGTCGATCCACGCGGACCACTTCGGCACCCATGTCGGCGAGTAACATGGCACACATCGGATTAGGCCCGATGCCGGCTAATTCAATAATTTTGTATCCGACTAATGGTCCACTTGCGCTCATGAGTTACTCCTGAATTGGTCGTTGGATGCCTAGACTATCACGACGTGTTGTTGCAGAGACACGCCGGCCGTTTGGATTCGTATCCCTCTGATCAGCTGCGACCACTGGCTGTCGGATCCGCAATGTGTACAGCGCAAGCGCGCCTTGCGTCGAGTCTTATTCGAACGTCATCACTGCATAACCCGCGATCCATTGCGGAATTGCGCGGTAATAATGAACCGTCGGATTATTCACTCCTGCGGCTCTGGCCGCTGCGCTCGCGGCAATCCAGGGGCGTATTTCGTGTCCGCCGCAGCCGCCGTCGCGCGTGATGCTGGCATCGTCCATTAGACAGATTTGATCGTAGTCGCCAGCGCTAAGTTGTTTCAGAAAACTTTGATCCCACGCTGGATTGAGCGGTGTGCGTTCGCTAGTGCCTTGCTGTTGACGGCCGGCGTCGTCAATGACGCGCTGTTGGCGCGCCGCACGCGCGACAGGATCTAACACGCCGCCTTCAATGAGCCGCTTACGAACTTCCGGCGGCGCATCGCGCAATTGGGGAATGGGTGGATCGTGCGATAAACCGCCGGAGCCGATCACGAGGACCTTGCGACCGAGGCTCGATAAAAATGCGCCCAGCGCTGTTCCAAATGCGAGGACCCGGCGCAACGGCGGTGCGGGTGACGCCGCGCAATTAATGAAAACAGGCAGAATGGTCGGAAGATTTTGCCATTCAAACAATTGGTCGAGGATCTGTACGCCACCATGATCAACGAACATTTGATAAGACAGCGCAACATCGACATCGCTTTCGTGGCAGTGTCTCACGCATGCCTCAGCTAATGCAGCATCGGTTGGATACGACATTTTTGAAGTCTTCCAATCACCGACGCCTTCGGCAGCTGCGCCAATACAGAAACTTGGCATCACGTTATAAAAGAAACCATTGAAATGATCTGGACCTAACACCACAACAAGTTCCGGAGCGAAATCTTCGACCCAGTGCCGGATACTCGACAGGCAAGTGTTCACTTCACGAGCGACCTCATCGCCAGGCGACATATAGTCCTTGAGCGGGGTATGCGACGCGCACAGTGCAGTAATGGTCACGGAGTTCCTCCTAATTTTTCTGAAGTAGAAAATCGAGGTGAATTTTGTTGAACGTTGGTGGGTCTTCGAACTGTGGCCAATGGCCGCAATCCTTCATCAGTGCGAACCGACCGTTCGGGATCAGGTTAGCGATTTTCTCGCCGACTTCCACGGCTGCGGTCGGGTCTTTATCGGTCCACAATACTAAAGTCTCGGTCTCGATCGCCGCCCATTCTGTGTCGCTCAAATTGTTGCGGCGGCGGATCTCGGTTTCTTGCAAACACATGATCCGTTCCATCGCCTCAACCATACCGGGTTGTTGATAAATCGCTTGGCGACAGGCAATCAGATCATTCGTCACGGTTGCAGGATCGGCCATCAACCATTCAAGTCGCGCTTTGACGGTGTCCCAGTCTGGGTCGCGTACTGCGGTCAACGTTAAAGATTTGATGCGCTGCATAACTTCTGGATTTAACGTCGCACCGCCGCAGGTATTTAGGACCATGCGTTTCAGGCGCGCTGGATATTTGAGCGCGAAGCGCGCTGCAACCCATCCGCCCAGCGATTCCCCGGACAGAAAAATTTTATCGAAGCCTAAGGTATCAATGACGGCCCGCAAGTGTTCGACATAGACGTCGACCTCGTAATCGTAGTCAGGTTTCGAACTGTAGCCATGTCCGACCATGTCGATCGAATAGGTGTTGAAATGTTCCGCGTGTTCGATGAGGTTGCGCGTGTAGGTCTCCGCGTGCCCACCGACACCGTGGAGCAACACGAGCGGCGGGAGTGAAGCATCGCCTGCCTGCAAGTAGCGAGTGCGCACGTCGCCGGCTTGCAGATAGCCTTGTTCAAATTCGCCGCCGCGTAGATCGGCCCAGAAACTCTCGTGTTTATTCATACGGTCCCCATAAATTCGTCGAAATGCTTAAGGCAATCTTGACTACGCGGATACTCTCTGTGTACGCCCGCGAGAATCGCGCCGCGCTCACCCGCGTAATTCATTTCGTAGAGTTCGTGGCGCGCACCGAATTCACTGCCGCACAAATCCCATGCGAGCTTCATTAAGCGCGTCTTTGCGAGCCCATCGATCCCAGCGCCACTTAACGATTTCGCAAGATCGTCGCCAATCGGCGAATCGAATTCGGCGACGCTAACTGGCAGCTGGATTAATCCGCCGCCGCCAATTTTACGGATCATGTTGATGAGTTCCGGGTAGTAGATCGGACCCATCGCGCGGCCCGTTTGTAGTGCAGAGAGATCCGGGTACACCACCTTGTTTTCAGGATCGAGACGCGCTTGAAGTTCTGCGGA
>JAQCEL010000247.1 GCA_027618655.1 Pseudomonadota bacterium
AATCGCACGTTTTTGGGCCGTTGTCCCAGCAGCGCAGTAGATTGTTCCTAAGTCCGACAGGCTGCTAGCCAGTGCGGATGCCGCCGAGCCGCGCCTACCTCGCATACGCATCAAGGATTTCTTGACGCCGGAAGCAATTCATTGTGTGGTCGTTGACGAGGCCAGTAGCTTGTAGATGTGCGTAGATCGTAGTTGAACCTAAAAATTTAAATCCGCGCTTTTTTAGATCTTTAGCTACGCTATTAGATAATTCCGTCGTCGCTTTAAAATCCTTCTTATCACGCAGTTCGTTGACGATCGGTTTGCCATCGACGAATCGCCAGAGGTATTTGGAAAACGAACCAAACTCCTGTTGCGTCTCGATGAAGCGTTGCGCGTTATTAATAGCGGCATCGATTTTTAGTCGATTTCGAATAATACCGGCGTCGTTCATAAGTCGCTCTGCGCTGCGCGTGTTAAACCGCGCGACCTTGTTCACATCGAAATTCGAAAAAGCGCGACGATAAGCGTCGCGCTTTTTCAGCACTGTATACCAACTCAAACCTGCTTGAGCTGACTCCAAGGTTATAAACTCAAACAGTGTTGTGTCATCAGTCACTGGCACACCCCATTCCGCATCGTGGTATTGCACATAGTCTGGTTTACTAAGATCCACCCACGGACAGCGCTCGACCTCGACGGACATGATCTGTCTCCTCAGTCTATTTGCAGCGCGATGGCGGTAGCTTCTCCGCCACCGATGCAGAGACTCGCTATACCGCGTTTAAGTCCCATATCTTCAAGCGCGTGAATTAACGTGACAATAATTCTTGCGCCGGACGCACCGACTGGGTGTCCGAGTGCACAGGCGCCCCCACGAACGTTGAGTTTCTCGTGCGGGATCTCGAGATCACGCATTGCTGCCATCGCGACCACTGCGAACGCTTCATTAATTTCAAACAAATCAACGTCAGCTACGGTCCAACCGATTTTCTTCATTAAATTTCTGACCGCACTAACGGGTGCCGTTGTGAACCATCCCGGTTCTTGCGCGAACGTGGCATGGCCGAGGATCGTGGCTCTCGAGGTTAAACCTAAGGCTGACGCTTTCGATGCACTGGTTAAAACGAGAGCGGCAGCACCATCGGAAATCGAACTGGAGTTTGCTGCTGTGACAGTGCCGTCTTTCGCGAATGCAGGGCGTAATTCGGGGATCCTATCGAGTTTGGCCTTGCCTGGTTGTTCGTCGATTTCAACACTGAACGCGCCGCTTCGAGATTCAATTTCCACAGGCGTAATTTCGCGGCTGAACAGACCCGTATCGATCGCGTTACGCGCTCGCGTTAACGACTCAATCGCATACGCGTCTTGTTGCTCGCGGGTGAACTTGTACTTCGTGGCGCAGTCTTCTGCGAACGTTCCCATAAGACGCCCCTTGTCGAATGCGTCTTCGAGTCCGTCGATAAACATGTGATCAAGCATTGAGGCGTGCCCAAGACGTAATCCATCGCGAACTTTTGGTAGGATGTACGGCGAATTAGTCATGCTTTCCATACCGCCCGCGACGCATATTTCGTTCGATCCGGCTTTAATCGAATCGTGTGCAATCATGACAGCCTTCATACCAGACCCACACATTTTATTGACCGTCGTGCAGCCAGTGCTGACTGGAATGCCGGCACCGATGGAAGCCTGTCGCGCTGGCGCTTGACCTAAACCAGCCGGCAATACACAGCCCATTACTGTCTCGTCAATGTCTGATCCTGCGACTCCGCTGCGTTCTAATGCGGCTTTTATCGCGGCAGTGCCGAGCATCGGTGCGCTAGCTGGAGCTAACACGCCTTGCATACCGCCCATTGCGGTGCGTGCCATGCCGGCGATTACAACTGGGTCTGTCATGCTATCGATCTCCAAAATGAGGTTACAATTTTTCCGCGCAGTTTATCACGGCCGCGCGCAATCCTTTAGGGACGCGAGCGCCGTATCCTGATGTCGGGCAACTTTCCTCGACCCTTGCCCGCGGCGTGCGTATGTTTGCACGCGTTGCAAAGTTCACACACCGATCTCATCGAGTATCGAATCAGCAATCGGTAGCGCGGCAGTTGCAGCAGGCGACGGGGCATTACAAATGTGCGTGGTGCGTGGCGAACGTTTAACCAGGAAATCGTGAATTAATTGGCCGTCGCGCGTAACCGCCTGCGCTCGCACACCGCTGCTACGCGACCGTAGATCAACCAATTCGACTGATGGGCAGTATTTCTGCACGGCTCTTAGGTATGCCCGGCGGCTCAGGAAGTGCCCAACTTCGCGCATCCCAGCGCTCGGGTAACGTGCTAGCAAACGCCACAATCCACGAAAACTTAGCATTTCAATAACATCCGGCGGCGACACAGCGTATTTGCCATAGCCTTCACGATGCAACGCCAGCATTGCGCTCGGCCCAACCGTCATTCCCCCATCGATCGTTCGCGTCAAATGGATACCTAAAAACGGCAGCGACGGATCCGGTACGGGATAAATGAGATGGTTCACGACCTTAGCGAGGTGCGGTGCAAGACGATAGAAGTCGCCTCGAAATGGCAAAATCGCGAAGTCGATTTCCAGGCTCGCCAAGCGCGCGATTCGATCAGCATGTAGCCCAGCGCACGCAATCAGCTGCTTGCCAGTAAAATCTCCAGCGGTCGTCGCCAACCCTACCGACTGGTTGGACTCAGTTATGCCAACCAGTTTCGAACGCAAGAAAATCTCACCGCCAAGTTCCCGAATCAACTCAGCTAACTTTCGGCATATCACGTTGTAATCCACGATGCCGGTCTCGGAAACTAATAACGCGCCCGTCCCAATAACACTCGGTTCAACTTCCTTTAATTCATCTTTGTCGAGTAATCTGCAAACCACCGCGTTTTTAACGGCTCGCGTTGCCAGTGTGCCGATCCGAGCTTGTTCATTCATATCGGTTGCGACAATTAGTTTTCCGCATTGCTTAAACGGAATATCGTAGCGCGTGCAAAACGCGATCGTTTGGTTTAATCCTGCCCGACATAGAATCGCTTTCGCCGAGCCAGGTTCGTAGTAAACGCCAGCGTGAATAACACCGCTGTTGTGCCCGCTTTGGTGTGCACCAACTTGAGACTCCTTCTCAATGACAGCGACGCTTGCGTGCGGCCGCCGCTGGAGAAGTCGCAGTGCAGTTGCCAGACCCACAATGCCACCCCCGACGACAATAAAATCATAGCTGCTCATCATTGAATTCCAATCATTTGCAAGTTGCGTTGGGTGCCGCTTCGTGACGCTCAAACGGATTGATACTGATAAGATGTGCCATCGGTTAAAGATTATATAACTGGAAACTTTATGACTGCTTCAGCTGACAATATCACCTGGCATGAACACAGCGTATCGAATGAAGAGCGATCATCGCTGAACGGCCACGGACGCGCCTTGATTTGGTTCACGGGGCTGAGCGGCGCGGGTAAGAGTACGATCGCGAATGCAGTTGATTTCAAACTACATCAGCGCCGCGTGCACAGTTATCTCCTCGACGGGGACAACGTTCGCCACGGGTTAAATAGCAATTTGGGTTTTTCCGAACCCGATCGGATCGAAAACATCCGCCGCATTGGCGAGGTTGGAAAGTTGCTCGTCGACGCTGGCCTAATTGTGTGTTCGGCATTTATTTCCCCGTACCGACGTGATCGCGAATCGATAAGAGACTTGCTCCCGGCTGGACAGTTTATCGAAGTGTTCGTTAAAGCTTCCTTGGAGACTTGTGAACTACGCGACCCGAAAGGCTTGTATAAGAAAGCTCGTGCTGGAGAAATCGTCAACTTCACAGGGATCGACGCACCCTACGAAATACCCGACAAGCCAGAGATCGTTTTGGATTCTGATTTATTTAACGTCGAGCAACTTGCCGAGGAAGTTCTAAGATTTCTTTCGGCGAGAGGTTTGCTCGCGACTGAGTAGCATGCATCAAAGCACTTTGCCGGGATTCATCAGGCCATTCGGATCGAGGGTGCGCTTAATTTTCCGCATCAGTTGCAAGCCGACGGGATCCTTACTGCTCGCCAATAAATCCCGTTTTAGGCGGCCTACGCCGTGCTCTGCACTAAAGCTGCCGTCGCGATTGATCGCCGCCGAATGAACCAGCGCCGATATGGGGTCTGCGAATTCGCGCTTGAATTGCGCCGCGGACAGGGTTGGAGGTGCTAGTACATTAAAATGAATATTACCGTCACCGAGATGTCCGTATAGCGATATGCGGCAACCTGGGACGTACGCTAAGGTGTTTTTTTGCAATTCGACGGCGAATTCACTGAGCTTTGAAATTTCAACCGACACATCGTGTTTGATCGAGCCGCCGGCGCGTTTTTCAGCTTCAGGAATTGATTCTCTCAGCCGCCAGAAGTCGCCTCGTTGAGTGTCGTTCTGGGCCACAACACAATCACCGACGTCGAATTTCAATATCGCGACTTGCAGCGCCCGAGTCAGCTGCTCGGTCAATCCTGCACCGTCATCAAACGCAGCGAGTTCCATTAATACGAAGTTGCCTGTCGCAGCAGGCAGGGGATTTCGCAGATCATTGAGTTGCACAAGCGTCAACATCAATGCTTCACGGGACATATATTCAAATGACGTAATGCAATCGCCAAGATGTTCGCGCAGTAACATGAGCGTCGATACAGCGCTCGCAAGATCCGGGGTCTCCAGAAACGCAGTGATTTGCGCGCGCGGTCGCGGTTGGAGGCGTACCACGGCCGCTGAAATAATTCCTAATGTACCCTCCGCTCCCATGAAGAACTGCTTAAGGTCGTAGCCCGTGTTGTCTTTACGTAGCCCTTTTAAATCGCTCCAAATCTGCCCGTCGGGCAAAACGACCTCGAGACCCGCGACCATCTCGCGTGCCGTTCCGTAGCGTAGTACGGCCAAGCCGCCAGCATTCGTCGAAATATTCCCGCCCAACTGGCAACTCGCTTGTGAACCCATACTGAGCGGCAACAACATATCTTGATTTGCAGCCGCGTTCTGGGCGTCGGCTAACACCACCCCTGCTTGCGCGGTCAGAGTCAAACTGGCTGCGTCAATGTCCAATATCTGATTCATCTTCGACAAATTTATCAAGACTTGCAGGCCAGATTCATCCGGCGTCGCGCCACCGCAGTAACCCGTATTGCCGCCTTGCGGCACCATTGCGACGTTCGCTTTCGCACAAACGCTGACGACCTGCGAGAGTTGTTCGGTTGTTCTCGGTTGCACGATGGCGGCGGCGCGCCCTCGGTAGAGCTGTCGTTCGTCAATTAGCAGCGGATTTGATTGCGCCGGTGATACAACTAGGTCGTTCGGACCGAGTATGTGGCTTAGTTGTTCGAGATAGGCTGGTAGCACGGCTGGGGTCGCGTGTCGTTCGGGTCAGTGACCACCCAAACCGGCAAATTTCATGCTAGCAGCCTGTCGGACTTAGGAACAATCTACTGCGCCGCTGGGACAACGGCCCAAAAACG
>JAQCEL010000248.1 GCA_027618655.1 Pseudomonadota bacterium
CGCGCAACAGGGCACACGCACTTTTTGGCAGTGGTTTCGACACACCCGCCAGAGCGAATTGATGGTGGTCGCGGGTGAGGATATCGCCGCATTAGGCGGCCTGATGTTTGCGCTAATCGCGCTGTTGCTGGCGATCGCGACGGACAATCCGATGTTCGACGCCTGTGGCAGTTTGGTAATTGGCTTATTGCTGATCGTAGTTGCAGTGCTGCTCGTGCGCGAAGTAAAAAGTCTGATCATCGGCGAGAGCGCCGATCCGCTGGTACACGACGAGATCGAGAAATTCGTCGCCGCTCGTGCCGAGGTCGCGGTGCTTTATAACCTGATTACAGTGCAGTGGGGCGACAACATTGTGGTCACGGTGAAAGCGTGCATGCGCGAAACGGCGGATGTCGGAAAACTGATTGCCGATATTAACACCTGTGAAGCGGCGTTGTCGCGGCGGTGCGTCTAGACGTGGTTCGAAGAATTTCAACCACACGTCGAGCACGCAGCTCGTCATCGAGCGATACAGCTCTTCGCCGTGGGCCGCGTGCCCGAGCGCGTCATACCAGATGCGTAAATAAGGTTCGTATTCCGGCGCCTTCAGCATGATCCACATCTGCGTCAACAGCACGTCGAACGGTTGGCGGCCGGCCGGCAGCATGTCGTTTTGACGCACCGAGAGCCGCTGCACAAAACATTCGAAGGCGGAAATCATGAGATCGTTTTTATCGGAAAAATAATACAGCAGCATGCGATCACTGGTGCCGGCAGCCGATGCAAAGCCGCGCAGGCTCGTATTACTGAGTCCGCGCTCGAGCATATGATCGACAATCGTCTCGAGTACCGCATCCCTGCGATCCTGGCGGAGGTTCCAAACTCACGCACCGTAAGCAAATTACGGGACAGATTTATTTGGGGTCAAACAAATCTGTCCGCCCTTCCTTATAATCGCGCTTTCGGCTGCGGCGACTCGCTTTCTACCCATCCCGTCCGGCCTACCCAATCATCGCGACGTTGAGTGAGAGAAGACATGACCGAGATTCAAAGTACCAAGACCCAGCCCGACTGCGATGTAGTTGTTGTCGGATCCGGTTTCGCCGGGATCTACGCCTTGTGGCAGGCGCGGCAACGCGGACTCAGTGTTAAAGGTTTTGAGCGCGGTTCCGACGTCGGCGGAACGTGGTACTGGAACGCATACCCTGGTGCGCGCTGCGATGTCGAAAGCTACAACTACGCGTATTTTTTCGACAATGACATCGTGCGCGATTGGGACTGGTCGGACGCCTGCGCGGGGCAGAACGAGATCCAGCGCTATCTGCGCTTCGTGGCGGAACGTTGCGACGTTCTAAAGGACATCTCGTTCAATACGAAGGTACTCGCGGCGCGCTACGATGAAGATTCGGGCTTATGGTCCGTGCAAACATCCGTTGGTGACACGGTGCTTTGCCGCTATACGATCCTCGCCATCGGCGCGCTCTCAGATCCGAAAGCGCCGGACATCGAGGGTGTGGATGACTTCGCCGGCGAGGCCTACTTCACCTCGAGCTGGCCCAAAGACGGCAGCGTCGATTTACGCGGCAAGCGCGTTGGGGTGATCGGCACTGGCTCATCCGGTATCCAGGTCATCCCGGAGATTGCGAAGCTCGCGGCTGAAGTCACCGTTTTCCAGCGCACTGCCAACTACGTCGCCCCGACGAGCGCCGGGCCCATGGACCAGCAGCTAGTATCCGCGTTGCGCGCGGATCCGCAAGCAACCCGCCGCGCCTTCCGCGAGACCTACGGTGGCCATACGCCGATGGGGATGGGTGACGAACGGTTCCTCGAGCTCGATGCCGCAGGGCGCGAGCGGGCATTGCGGCGGGCGTGGGACGGCAAATACATTGGCTTGGCTTTCAGGGACGCCTACCTACCCGAAGCGAATGCCGCCATCTCCGACTTCATTCGCCAGCGGATGCAAGAGCAAGTGGAAGATCCGTGGACTGCGGAACACCTGGTGCCGTGGGATCATCCGTACGGCGGAAAGCGGCCGTGTCAGAGTGACGTGTATCTGCAGACTTTCAATCAGCTGCATGTTCGTCTCATTGCGCTGCCCGAGACCCCGATCGAGCGGATCGTTGCTGAAGGGATCAAGACGAGCGCTGAGACGATACCGCTCGACGTCATCATTTATGCCACGGGCTTTGACGCCATCTCTGGCCCGGTCCTCGCTATCGACATCTCGGGCCTGAGCGGAAAATCGATGAAAGATGCGTGGGCCGACGGCCCCGTCAACTATCTCGGTACCATGGTGCATGGTTTCCCTAATTTGTTCCTGCCGTCGAGCGCCATGTCCCCCTCCGTGCTTTCGAACATGGCGACCTTGGCTGAACAACAGATCGACTTCATCTTCGACACGATCGAGTGGCTCGACCAGCATGGGCGTCCCCTTCTCCATCCGCTGCCTGCGTCGCAAGACCACTGGCGCAAGGAGACCCTTCGCTACGCCGAGCGTCGACCCGGCGCACTCACCACGAAGAGCTGGTACTCGGGCGCCAACATTGTGGGCAAACCCCGACTCTTCATGGTTTATTGCGGCGGCTTCAAGCGTTACAACGAGACCTGCTACGGCGAGATCGAGAACGACTTTCCGGGCTACGAGCTGCTGGAGTCGCGGCGCAAAAGTGACCGTGTCCGAGTCTCCAAATAGTGATGTCATCACAACGCAATCGCAATTCGCACTGGCTGCGGAAATGATAAACAACAACATCAACCCGCAGTCCTTGGTAACGAAATAGTGGCAAGCTCCGCGATGCACGAACTCGAATCTCTCCTGGCGCAATGGGTCATCCGCCGCCGTTGGTGGGTGATTAGCGTTGCTATCCTGCTCGTCGCGTTCGCTGCCAGCGGTGCCAAGAACCTCACGATGACGAACAGTTACCGCGTCTATTTCGGCCCGGATGACCCGCAACGGGTTGCGTTCGAAACCCTGGAGAATATTTACGTCAAGGACGACGGGGTGATCATGGTTATCGCGCCAAAGGACGGCAAGGTGTTTACCCCTGATGCGCTTGCCGTGGTGGAAGCGTTAACCGAACGCGCCTGGCAACTTCCCTATTCGAGCCGCGTTGATTCGGTGACGAATTTTCAGCACACCGTTGCCGAGGATGACGATCTAATTGTTGCGGATCTGGTCCGCAACGCAGTCACTTTGAGCGCGGAAGATCTCGCGCGAATCGAGGCTGCGGCCCTCGCGGAGCCGATGCTGCGCAATCGATTGATATCGGCTGACGCGCGAGTCACGGCAGTGAACGTGAACATGCAATTGCCGGGAGTCGACGAGGCGGTCGAAATTCCGTCGGCAATGATTGCCGCGCGCGAATTGCTTGCACAAGCCAGGACGGAACATCCAGACGTTGATTTCTACCTCACGGGCATGACGGCGATGCATCAGGCGTTCGCCGAAGCGGCCATGAGTGATATGAGCATACTGGTACCCATCAGCTTCGGCGTGATGTTTATCTTACTGGCGTTTCTAGCCGGCGGCCTGGTCGGTACGTTCGCGACCATTTTCGTCATTGCTTTTTCCATCGCGGCGACGATGGGGCTGACGGGGCATATCGGTTGGGCTATCACACCAACGAGTGCCCCCGCCTCAAACATCATCCTGACTGTGGCGGTCGCGAATTCAGTGCATATTTTGGTGTCTTATTTCCACGGTCTGCGCGAAGGCAAAGGCAAACACGACGCGCTGCGGGAAAGTCTGCGAGTGAATATTCATCCGGTATCGCTCGCCAGTCTGACCACCGCGGTGGGCTTTGCGACGATGAATTTCTCTGAAGTGCCTCCGTTTCAACAAATGGGCACGATTATCGCGACCGGCGTGATTATTTCCCTGGTGTTGTCGCTCACGTTTCTGCCTGCACTACTGGCAGTGCTGCCAACTGGTCGCATTCGCCATAGTCGCGCCGAAGACAATGGCGTGCGTTGGCTCGCGGATGTGGTGGTGCGCTACCGCCGCGGATTGCTTTGGGCAATGGCGGCAATGACCCTTGTGTTGGTCGTGAACGCGCCGCGCAATACCTTCAACGATTTGTTCCTACACTATTTCGACGAAACGATGGAGTTTCGTATCGCTACCGATTTCACGATCGAAAAATTAACCGGTTACTACAACGTACATTATTCACTCGACTCCGGCCGTTCCGGCGGCGTGAGCGAACAGGATTTTCTGCGCAGCACAGCCAAATTCGCCGAATGGTGGCGCGATCAGCCCGAAACAGTGCACGTCAGTACCATCACGGACACCATGATGCGTTTGAATAAGAACATGCATGGCGACGATCCCGCGATGTACAAATTACCGGAAAATCGCGATTTGGCGGCTCAGTATCTACTACTTTACGAAATGTCGTTGCCGTACGGGCTCGACCTCAACAATCAGATCAACGTCGATAAATCCGCGACTCGTGTCGTGGTTACGCTAAAGACAATCTCAACGGCCGAGATACTTGATCTGACCCGTCGCGCCGGTGCGTGGCTCGATGTACACGCACCGGAGATCGGTCACGACGAAGGCACGGGCATGTTGATGATGTTTACGCACCTGATCGGACGTAATGTCCAATCGATGATGATTGGCACGGCGGTCGCCCTCGTATTGATCTCGGCGTTGCTGATCGTCGCGCTACGCTCGTTCAAAATTGGTATTTTGAGCGTCATACCCAATATCGCGCCGATCGGTATGGGCTTCGGGATCTGGGCATTCCTAAACGGCGAGATTGGTATGTCGTTGTCGATCGTTGCAACCATGACCCTCGGCATCGTGGTCGACGACACCGTGCACTTTTTGAGTAAGTACTTGCGCGCCCGGCGTGAACAGGGGCTGTCTTCGGAGGATGCGGTCCGCTACGCATTCAATACCGTTGGCCGCGCGCTGATCGTGACTTCCATCGTATTGGTCTGCGGTTTCCTCGTTCTCTCCCAGTCGCACTTCTACCTCAATTCGAGCATGGGTTTGCTGGTCGCGATCGTCATCGCGCTGGCACTTCTAACCGTGTTGTTGTTTCTGCCGCCGCTGCTAATGAAAATTGATGCGCATCGCAGCGGGTATTCCTAGCCGGCGCAATTGGACGCCGCAGGGCTGAGGCCAGATTGGCGTCCAGCGCCGTTATCGCGCGCTCATGTAGCTCGGCTACACAACGCTTGCTCTGCCTTGCTGAACCCTAATCTGGCTTCAGTAGCGACTCGTACGAAAGATCAACAGGCCCTAGTTCCGGCGGCGACTTTATCGATGAAAAAAGCAACGCAATGAGTACTTGGATGAACGCGAATTTCACGCAGGCAATCCTTAAACCTGCCGACCAACAGGTCGATTAGAGCCAAAGCGATCGAGTTTTTCGGAGGGGCAACACGCGTAGCGTAGCAAGCGCGTCGGCGTGTAGACTCGTCGGACCCACAGTCGTCGTATCAGTTGACACAACTTGAACAAGGAGACGCAGATG
>JAQCEL010000019.1 GCA_027618655.1 Pseudomonadota bacterium
GGTCCGGACCGAACTCGCCCAGACTCATACCTGAATTGGAATTGACTGTCATGCTGCATTGAGCTCGGTTTTTCCTAGGCAAGCCACCATGATAGCGACACGGGCGCAACCCAAATAGGCCGATATTGGATGGCAAAGATCGTTTTTACGTGGGAACTAGGCCAAGGATATGGGCATTTAGTTCGTTACGTGGAGCTGATTAAACGACTGTTAAAAGACCAGCACGACGTATGGTTTCTGGCAAAAAATAGCGAACGTGCCAAATCTGTTTTCGGTGAACTCCCTGTACATGTCGAGGGAATCCCGGCCGGCTACACTCCAGTAAGCGAAAGACTTTCCGAATTGCATTCCAATCCGGATATTCTTCATAACTTCGGGTTTTTTGCCAGCGCGCCGCTCGAGCAGCAACTCCGGGGGTGGGTAGAGAAGCTGGCAGCTATTAATCCGGATCTCCTCATTATCGATCACAGCCCGATGATTCAGCTCGCGAATCAAGTATGCAGAATCAAATCGATTGCCTCTGGCAGTGGGTTTACGGTACCGCAGGCAAGTTCGCCGATGCGACCGATGCGCTTCTGGTCGATGCCGGACTTAAGCAATGTGTGTGCGCGCGAATCGCGTGTCTTAGCCATCATTAATCAGGTGCTGCATCGCTATGGCACTTCGCCAGTCGCGGCGGTGGCCGACGTTTTGTCTACAGACAAGCAGTGGCTATGGACCTTCCGTGAACTCGATCACTATGGTTTTCGCGAAGCTGGAAATTACTTGGGGAATTTCCCCCAAGCCGATTTCGGTGATGCGCCCACCTGGGGCGGTGGTGATCGAATAAAACTATTTGCCTATCTATCCGGGAACACCTTGCCACGCGAATTTCCACTCGCGGTGAAAAAAATAGATGCAGATCTCTGTCTGTTCGCGCCAAATTTGCGCTTCGGGGAAATTGAAAAATTCGCCGGCGTTGAATTTCAACGAGCCACCACCCCGGTCGACTTGGCTAGGGCCGCTGTGGAGTGTGATGCCGCTTTAACCCAGGGTGGCCTGAATTCCGCTTCAACGTTCCTGCTATACGGAAAACCGGTTGTAACCTTAGTGGATAATCTCGAGCGGTACATGGTCGGACGTCGACTGGAACTATTGGGAGCCGGACTCTCGGTGCCCGTGCATGAGGCGAAACTGCTCTATGAAAAGTTACGTGTGGTCGTAAACGACAGGTCATTCTCACGCAATGCCGAACGATTTCGTGAGCGCTATCGCCGCGACACGGTCGACGCCCAGCTTGACCGCGCCATGCTAGATATTTCCGACTTACTACTTAAGCACGCGTAGGATTTATCGTTCGAAATTGCTACCATCTCGTGCGCTCTAGCTCGGCCGGCAAAAAACGCAAATTTCCGTGAGGCAACCCAACGAGAATAATTAGCAATTGCAATGTCTTACATTAGATTTATGCTGTCGCTTGTTAGAAATTTTAAACTAGGGGAATCCACCTTGGTTGGGTATGACATGAAACTCCAATATATTCTAGGTGCGGCGGCCCTATCGCTGTCCGCAATTTCCGCGCCCGTGTTCGCGCAGGTCATTCCCACCCCGGGCGCAGTTCAAGAGCAAATTCGCCGCCAGCCGACTATGCCAGTGACCCCAGGCGACGCTGGATTCGACCGGCCCGCACCTGCTCCCGCAACGAGTGGCATTCCTGCAGGCGGCCGCCAAATCCCGATTAGTAGGTTCGAAATCACGGGAAATACTGTGCTCCCGCTCGAGGATCTGCAATCAATCGTTGCTCCATATGAAGGTCGTTCACTTTCGCTATTTGAGATCTATGAAGTTGCCGACGTATTAACTCAGCACTACAGAGACAGCGGGTATTCTGTCGCATCCGTTACAGTCCCTGAGCAAAAAATCAGCTCAGGCACTGTGCAGCTTGAAGTCATAGAGGGCCGCATTGGCGCCTTGTCAATTGACGGGAATAAAGCGTATCGGCATGGATTCCTGCAGCGACATGTAACTGGAGCTGCGGTAGGCGACGTTATTTCAGAGCGGCGCCTAGAACGGGATCTGCTGCTCCTGAACGATTTGCCCGGGTTACAAGCTAAAGCAGTGGTTCAACCGGGCGCAGAATTTGGCGAATCGAATTTAACGGTAAAAACCGAAGAAAAACGGATCGACGCCGCGATGCGTTTCAACAATTATGGACGAACATCGATCGGCGAATGGAAAATCGAAGGCGATTTCGCGCTAAATGCGCCGCTCGGTGTCGGTGATCAATTGCAATTCAATGTTGCGCATGCCGATGGCGGCAAGCTCGATTACTTTAACCTCGGGTACAGCGCACCGATATTATTTTCCGGCACGCGAGCTGCGGCATATTTTAGTCGTAATGACTACAAAGTCGATAGCGACGAACTGCCACGCGGCCTGGAATCGCTCGATATTAGCGGAGATGGAGATAACTTCGGGTTTAGCGTTATCCACCCATTCATTCGGTCACGCAAAGAAAATTTATACCTCGGTATCGGTTACGACCGCGTAATAACACGCCAACGGATCGGCGGGCTCGGAACAAAAGATAAAGCAGATATTTCCTTGATGAACTTGAATTTGCTGTACAGCCGGGTTCATTTGGACAACTCCTTCTCGACGATTAGCGCAAACTTTGCGACTAATTTCGATTCCAACCAACGCGATCCGTTGACCCGTGCGCCAGAAAACAATGCTCAAACGGCGAAGTTGAGAGTTGACATGTCTCATCTACGAACGATCGTGGGGCTATGGTCCCTATTCGGAAAATTAACCATGGTGGGATCCGTTGATCCGATCGTCGATACGCAAAAATATCGGATAGGCGGTCGCGATAGCGTGCGTGGCTTCGCGTCGTCGGAGCTTGCTGGTGACGGCGGATACGCGGCCACCATTGAAATTCAGCGGCAATTAATGTTCGCCGACAAATGGCCGACGAGAGCGTTTGTCTTCGGTGATTCAGGCACAGTGACGCGCAAGAATGCCGCCACGATTGGTTTGAATTCTTCCGAATCGATATCGGGGGCGGGTATCGGGCTCGAATCCTTGCTCGGCCAACACTACCGAATGAATCTAGAGGTGGCGAAAAAAATCGGTTCGCAAAATTCCACCGATGGGCGAGACGGCGTTCGTGTTTGGTTTGGATTAACTGCAAACTTTTGATGCGACAAAGATTTTTAGTGAATTATTACCTTGTTACGCAGGCAGGCGTGCGTCTAGCATGAATCGTTTTACGAGAAAATTGGGTAATTTTAGGGAGTAGTTCCGAATGAACGTGCGACCTTACAGACTGCGACCGATCGCAGAATTCCTACGCCGGAGTATTTCCTCGCCCATAGGCTGGGGTGCGCTGGCGTCAATACCCGGTTTGGCGTTAGCAGGCCCGAGTGGCGAAAACGTCGTGGGCGGCGCTGCCGTTATCAATCGTCCCAATGCGACCCACACATTGATTGATCAATCTACCCAGAACGCGATTGTCAATTGGCAGTCGTTCTCGGTTAACAGCGAAGAATACGTAATCTTTAATCAACCCGGGACCACGTCATCAATCCTGAACAGAGTCGTCGGTTCACAACAATCGACTATCTTGGGTCAAATTCAAGCGAACGGTCGCGTCTTTTTAGTTAACCCGCAAGGCATTTTGTTCGGCCAAGGGTCTAAAGTAGACGTCGGATCGCTAGCTGCCAGCACACTCGATATTTCAGACAACGATTTCATGTCGGGCAAGTATGTGTTCGCTCGTAGCAGCGAAGCAGTGGACGGCGCCTCGGTTGAAAACGCCGGAGACATTAAGGTCGCAGACGGTGGTTACGTCGTGCTGGCCGGAGATTATGCAAGCAATAGCGGGGTAGTTACTGCGCGTCTCGGGTCGGTCGTTCTCGCAGCTGGGAACAAAATGACGCTTGATCTAAGCGACGATGGACTGGTCAGTTTCGCTGTTGATGAAGCGACCGTGTCGGCTCTCGCGGGCGCAAATAATTCGGGTCAAGTGTTGGCCGACGGCGGCCAAATCATCATGACGGCGAAGGTCGCGAACGATTTAGTTGCCACAGCCGTGAATAACGACGGTTTGCTCCAAGCCCATCGAATTGTCGAAGACGGTGGTGAGATTTATCTCAGCGCGTCGGGCGGCAACATCGAGCAATCGGGCGTCATCGATGTCGCGGCGGAATCTAACCACGCGGGCGGCACGGTGGAAATTATTGGGGATAAAAACATTACCCTCACCGCCGGCTCCGAAATCAACGCGAACGGTGCGGGCACTGGTAACGGCGGTGTCGTCAATGTCATCGCTGACGGCACTTTGGCAGTGCAACGTGATTCAGACATTAATGCCATTGCGGGCGCCAGCGGTAGTAAAGGTGGCGCGGTCGAAGTGAGTGGCCACGGCAGTTTGAAACTGAAAGGCGACGTAACGGTTGGCGCAGGCGGCGAAATTGTAATTGACCCGGCGATTCTCAGGTTGAGCGCTAGTAACAGTTCAGGCAATGGGTCGAGTGTCGGAACGCAATGGATCGAGGGCCAATTGGACGCCGGCGCTGGCGTCACGCTGCGAGCAACCGACGAGATCAACGCTGCCGCAGGCGGCATGGCAATTGTTTCACTCGGTTTTGGAGCATTGACGTTGCAAATCGGGTACTCCGGAGGAGCACCCGATCCTACTGGTAATATCAATTTGGCCGGATTTGAGATCGACATCAACGGTTCCTTTACGGCTTTGGCAGGGACAGTTATTGGTGACGTCAATCTAGGTAAAGTATCTGCGCGAAACGTCATTATAGCGGCCGGTGCAACCGGCGGAAGTGTGACCTTAAACACCGGTGGCATTACAACCAACGACGGCGACATCTCAGTTGAAGCGCTGGGTGGCGCAGTCACGATTGGTACGACCGTCTTACCTGGTCATGTGACGGCATCGGATGCGTCTGCGAGCATCATCATGAATGCAGCACTTGGCCTCACCGTGAACGGCAGCGTTACTGCGGATGGAGCTAACCGCCTTGGCTTCGTTAGTTTCGGTGCGGTGAACGACATCGTTGTAACCGGCAGTGTTACGGCGCTTGGCTCGGACGCCCGTGTCAATCTCAATGCCGGCAACGACATACTCGTGACGAATGACTTGACTGCGAGCGGATCTAACGATGCATCGGTCAATGCGACTGCTGGTCGCCATTTGAATTTGCGTCACGCGACCGCCTGGACGAGTGGCGGTTTCAGTGGCAGTTTCAACGGCGATGCAAGCATCAACTTAATTGCCGCCAACAATATAACCGCTACCGGAGATTTACTCGCGTCTGCTAGCGGCGGCGGTAGTTATGGTGGTGGATTAATTAGCGCGACAATTAACGCGACGGCGCAAAACATCGCCGCACGCGACGTAACAGCGTATTCAGGTAGGAATATTGCGCAAGTTAATGTTACCGCCTCGAACAACATAAATGTCAGGAACGTCGAGGCCGAAATTGGTACGACTGCTTCGAGCGGATTGGGTGACGCGCGGGTTGATCTCAGCGCCGGGAACAATATCGTTGCAAATAATATCGAGGCACTAGGTGGCACTAGCTTCGGCTTTGCCAGAGTAAACCTAACTGCAGGTAACAACATCACGGTCAACGACGTAACCGCCATCGCAAGCGGTTGTTGCGACGACGCAAGTATCGACTTCAGCGCCGGCAATAACATAATCGCCCACAACGTCATGGCAATCTCGAGCAACAGCGACGCGAGTATCAGTTTCGACGCGTTTAATGACATAACCGTTAATGACGTCACTGCGATCGCCTCCGGAAACTCTGTGTTTATCGATTTCATAGCCGGGCGCAACCTTAGGGTTAACGGCGTCACCACCGGTGTCGCTCTAGAAGAGTTCTCTATTTCCTATAGCGCCGGTAATACGGTTGCGATAAACGGCGCGATAAATGCGACGGTGCTCGGCGATAGTTATGTCGAAATCGAAATCGTCGGCGATAACGGTGTCACCATAAACGCACCCATTAATGCGATTGCTATGGCCGGTGCGTCTGCAAGTATTTTTGTCGACGCAAGTTCAGGCAACGTGGCAATCAATGGCGCTCTCACATCGCGGTCCGTCGGCAATAGGGCGACGATAAGTATTTTCGCCGACGGCGCATTAGCGATAAGTGGGCCGAGCGTTGTATCGGGTTCGTCGGCTATTTTTGGTTTGTCTGCCGGAGCGATTAACGTCACTGGGAGTGTGACCGTCACTGCCCAAAGCAATGCCCAATTTTCCGCGTCGGCGACCAACGATCTCACGGTATTAGGCGATGTCGTGATTAGCGAGGTTGGCGGAGGGTTTGCAGGCGTAAATTACGAATTTGGTAACAACGGCGTTTTTGCCCACCAGTCGGTGACTGCGGGACCTGGAGGGACGGCATTCGCAGGTTTTGGAATAGGACAGGTCAACGGCAATACTGCGACCTTTATGGAACCAGTTGTCGTGCGTGGCGGTTCGTTTGGTGGCATTGGCGCGGGGGTGAAAAACGCAATCCGCACCGTGAAGACGGGCTTACTCGATGCGGACGACGTATCGTTGCTCGTCACAAACAATGGCACGACGGCAATCGATGTAAAAACAAAGGCGCGCGTCGTGCGGATTCAAAATATCGGTCTGACGCCAAATGTGAGGTTAGACAACCGCGCATTCTTTGGACCTTCGGTCGTCGATTTTGGGTCCGGCGGAACGATGTTGAAATCAACCAGCTTGCTTGCCACCGGTTCACTTACAGTCAGAGGCCCGTTTCTTGCCGATAACTTAGCTATCGGGGTGACCGACGGTTCGGTCACGTTTTTGGACTCAGTGTTCATCACGGGCAACAACCCATTCTTACCGACAGCCCCGGACCTCGCCCTATTTCGGATCTTAGGTTTAAATAACATCGCCGCACCAGGACATGGGCCGAACGTGAAAATATTGGCATCAAAAGGGATCAGTATTACGCGGCCGTTTGTTGTGGGAGGAGCGAATCCATTTACCAAGATGTTCTCGAACGGGCCAATTAATGTCAGCGGGTTAACAGGGAATGGGGACAATTTTCTAGCCGTCTTCTCTCCCACGAACCTAGCGCAGAATATAGTCTTCAATAATTTTCCGTCGAGCCTACCCGTGATTCCGGCGCTCGGCACCACGACATTTTCGGCATTTCCGACGTTTTCGGGCCTGCCAAACACCACGTCCTCGACCGTCGTAATCGGAGAGCTTGGGCCGGGCGGGATACCGCTTTTGAACGGGAATCTCGATATCGCCTCAAGAGGTGGAACGATAGATTTCGGGAATAAGAATCTATTCTTCATTACAAAAGGTAATGTAACAGGCGGGGTGGATGACGTTTCCACAACAGGCATAGTCGATATCATCGGTCTCGCTCAAGCAAACTTTTTCGTGGTACCTTTAGTTCAAGATGTTACGGACGATGATTCCGGTGACGAAGATGATGATGACGATGACGAGGACGAGGACTTAGCATTAGGTGACGACGACGGTGGAGACGATGACGGAGAAGTTACCGAAGAATCCGATTCCTCAGCGATGGAGTGTTCAGCATGATTGTCTCTAAACATCCGTCCGCGCGCGGGTCACTCATGCTAACGATCTTTATTCTGATCGCCCTTTTAACGTTCGGCGATGCGCAAGCAGCAGTTGAAGCAGGCAAAGTCGTGACTATCGCTGGGCGCGCCGCGGCGGCGACCCAAGATGGAGACATACGTAAGTTAGACCGTGGTGGTCCGGTCAACGCCGGTGATACGGTCGTCACGAGCGCGAACAGTTATGTTCGAATGAAATTCGTCGATGGCGCCTCGGTGATTTTGCGCCCCAATTCTCGGTTCCATATTGAAGATTACCGAATGGCCGAAGCGCAGCAGGAAAGTCGCAGTTTTTTTAATCTAGTCAAAGGCGGTTTTAGGGCCGTAACCGGATTAATTGGAAAGCAGAATCCAGCAAGTTACCGAGTACGAACTGCGGTGGCGACTATCGGGATCCGCGGCACTGATTACTCGATGGTAACCTGCCAAGATGGTAGTTGCTCTGGAAATCCTGACGGAGATTACTACCAGGTCCACGAGGGCAGGATCTCAGTGGTCACCGGCGGGGGCGAGAGCGAGTATGCGTCCGGAGACTTTGGTTATGTGAGCGATCCCAGCATGTCGCCGATTAATATTTCCGAGGCACAAGCAGATGCACTCACCGATGATCCCTTGCCCGCTGCCGCCTGCGAATAAGCATAATTAGTGAAGATCCCGCTGCCGCCGGGCTACGTCTCGGCAGCGCCGTTCGACCGTGAACGGCACCGGCGCTTAGGCATCCGAAGCAGTGGCGCTCGATTCGCTCAGCGCCTTAATGTGATTTATCTCACGGCGGCGGAGTTCCCACGTGCGTCGCACGATTATCCGATCGTCTTTGCTCACGAAGATTCAGGAGACATGGTACCCGTAGCACTTACCGCACTCGAGGACGATTCGAATTTATTCGTCGATTCGCGTGGTGTTTGGGCTGAAAAAACTTATTGCCCCGCCTATGTCCGCCGTTACCCTTTTTTCACGGCAACGGTTTCAAACGAAGGTACTGAGCAATCATTGATCTGCGTCGAGGAACAAGCGCTAACGAGAAGCGCGCCGCCCTTAATAAGTTCTCAAGGTGAACCGACTAAGCATTGGCGCGACATCGAGATTCTAATTACTGAAATGAACATACAGCAGCAAGATACGCTACGGTTCTGTACCTACCTGACCGAGATGGGACTGTTTGAACCCTTTGAGGCAGATTTTCACCCGCGAGGAATGCCGGAAATTCGTGTCGCGGGATTGTTCCGAATCAGCGAACAGAAACTCCGCGAAGTCGCTGCCGAGCAGCTACAGCAATTGCTATACCGAGGCTATCTCGCACGAATCTACGCGCATTTGCTGTCATTCGAAAATTTTAATCGACTGCTTAGTCGTCACGTGGAATATGCGCGTCCGGTGACTCCTTAATTGCCGGATCACTTAAGTCCGGGTCGGAGTTTCATAAGCGAATTGACCAGATAACGGCGGGAAATCCCTGCACAAGCTAACTTAACGAGCGAAGCTGAAAACCATGGGTGTTGAGTTAAAACTTACCGATAACGAACTACCAGTCTCGCCGATTTTTATCGACTTTCTGCTGCATGTTGTAGAAGACATTCCATTTGAAGGAGCGCAATGGGGCGATCAGCTGAGTGAGATTATGATCAACGATCAGCAGCGCGTGATGCGCGAGGCGCCCGCAAATGCGAAACGGGTGTTGGCGACTGAACGCGGCCAGGCAGCGATTGGTCGAGCTTATCAACTGCTGTTGGCGCTTCTGACTGGCGATGTTGATGCAATAAAAGATATTCAATTGAAGTTTCATTTTATTAACGTCATTGGGATCCCGCGCAACGGCGGATCCTACTTAACGAAAGAATTGTATCGTGCAATGGGCTACGACCCGAGTACTGTTCCAAACGTGATCGCGCACGATGGCTTTCCTGATGCGGGACCTTTTCGGTTCGAAAAAAGAGTAAACAGCTGGATATCTAGCCTTCACACAATGGCCGAATATCTCACCATGGTCGAGATCTACTTCGGCAAGAACAAACCCCATTCCGGTAAAATAGTGGTCCCGAAAAAACTACTTAAGGGAAGTTACGCTGGGGGGTTCTTTCATCGAATATTGGGTCAGTCGGTCGAGAACATCCTAACCGTGAGGCATCCTGTAGCATCGTGTATTTCAACCTATGAAAAATCGGGTGGATTACCAGAGAACGGAAAATTCGCCGTTCGTGGAAATATTGAAGATTGGGTGAGGCGGGACTTGATTTATACCGGGGCGGAAGTCGATGAAGTTTCACAGATGGATTACTTCGACGCGTACCTACGTTACTGGGAACAATATAACTACTACGTCGCGACGACGGGACTGAGTGCCAATCGCGCGATCCGTGTCGTGGCTTACGACAAGCAACGTATGGAAGATCTCGTAAAATCGTATTACTACCGATTTGGCGACATCAATCCGACACCTGAACAGTTTGAGGTATTCGATAAACGGGATCGTCACCCTGATTGGTTCGTGAAAGCAGAGCCAGTCGTCAAAAGAGTCAGCGAAGTCTGGGCGACGGTCGGACTCGAGTTTCCTTTAGAAGAAGTGATGGAGGGATGGTAGACTCCGGGATGGTACTTGATCAATTTGATGGACTGTAGTTGTCTATGTTTGCGAATCTGAGTGAAAGACTTACCGGCGTCGTTAAAAACCTTCGTGGTCGTGCGCGTCTAACTGATGAAAACATAGATGACGCATTGCGCGATGTCCGAATGGCCTTACTTGAAGGTGACGTCGCACTCCCCGTTGTAAAGGATTTCATCGACCAGATACGAGTTCGAGCCATTGGCGAAGAAGTCGTCGGCAGCCTAACCCCTGGCCAAGCTCTTATTCGAGTCGTTCGCGATGAGTTGACCCGCTTGATGGGTGACGCAAGTGCGGGTATCAATTTCTCAGCGGAACCACCCATCGTTATTTTGATGGCCGGCCTGCAAGGCTCGGGTAAGACGACGACGTCTGCAAAATTGGCGAAACACCTCGTTAGCGTGCATAAAAAGAAAGTACGCATGGTTAGTTGTGACGTGTATCGACCCGCCGCGATTGAGCAACTGGCAATTCTCGCCGCCGAAATTGGTGTCGAGTGCTACGCAACGGATGATGGTGGAAATCCGGTGCAAATAGCCACGAATGCACTAGACAAAGCGCGCAAACAATTTGCGGACGTTCTGATCATCGACACGGCCGGTCGCCTCGCAATCGACACTGACATGATGCAAGAGATCGCGGATCTCCATGCCGCAGTTAACGCTCACGAAACGCTTTTCGTCATCGATGCGATGATGGGTCAAGATGCAGTAAACACGGCCAAAACGTTTAACGAAACCTTACCATTGACGGGAATCGTGCTGACGAAAGCGGACGGTGATGCGCGCGGCGGTGCTGCTCTGTCTGTTCGGCAAGTCACTGGTAAACCGATTAAGTTTGTTGGTACGGGTGAAAAGCTAGATGCCATAGAAGCATTTCATCCTGATCGGATGGCCTCGCGCATTTTAGGGATGGGCGATGTCTTAAGTCTAATAGAAGAAGTCGAGCAGAAAGTCGATTCCACGTTCTTCCAGAAAGTCGCCCGAAAACTTAGCAAAGGCAAAGGATTCGATTTACAAGACTTTCGTGACCAACTCGTGCAAATGCAAAATATGGGCGGACTATCTTCGCTGATGAGTAAATTGCCAGGTGTTACCGAGTTGCCGGACCAACTAAAAAATAACGTTAGTGATAAAGAATTACAGAAGCTTGGCGTTATTATCGATTCGATGACCTTCAAGGAACGTCGATTTCCGGCGATTATTAAATCCGATCGCAAAAAGCGGATCGCCGCCGGATCAGGCACGCAAGTTCAAGACGTAAATCGCTTGCTCAAGCAGTTTGATCAGATGCAAAAAATGATGAAAAAAATGTCGAAAAAAGGCGGTCTAAAAAACATGATGCGCGGAATGGGCGGGCGTATTCCGCCTGGTATTCCGTTCCGCTAAGCAAATGTCATGTGCGCCGAGTCGATGCGTCGATAGCCGCCACACATTCACCTTCCCAAGGATCGCAGCATGGACGACGAATTAATCAAGAGTGCGCTCGAGTACCACGAATTCCCACGTCCCGGGAAAATTGAAATATCGGCTACCAAACCGCTAGCAACCCAACGAGATTTGGCTCTCGCGTATTCCCCCGGCGTTGCAGCGCCCTGCGAATTAATCGCGGCGGACCCAGCCAATGCCGCGAAATACACGGCGCGAGGCAATTTGGTTGCAGTGATTACGAACGGAACTGCCGTACTTGGCTTAGGCAACATCGGACCGCTGGCCTCAAAGCCGGTGATGGAAGGCAAGGGCGTTCTGTTCAAAAAATTCGCCGGGATTGATGTTTTCGATATCGAAATTGACGAATCGGATCCCGATAAATTAGTCGACATCATCGCGAGTTTGGAGCCGACATTCGGTGGTATCAACCTTGAAGACATTAAATCGCCTGAGTGCTTTTATATCGAGCGCGAGCTACGCAAACGAGTCAAAATTCCCGTCTTTCACGATGACCAGCACGGCACTGCGATTATCGCGACCGCCGCAATCAAAAACGCGTTACGGATCGTGGGGAAGGACATCGGCAGGGTCAAATTAGTCACGTCGGGCGCTGGCGCTGCGGCAATAGCGTGCCTGAAGTTGCTTGAGTCGGTTGGACTCACGCGCACTAACATCACGCTAGTCGATCGTTCCGGGGTGGTGTATGCCGGTCGCGAGGGTCGCGCGGATCCGCATAAAGCGGACTACGCGCGTGATACCTCGGCACGTACATTAGCGGATGCAGTGAGAGGAGCAGATATTTTCTTGGGACTCTCTGCGCCCGGTGTGTTGACTGGGGCGATGGTCGCAGAAATGGCAGATCGGCCGATAATTTTGGCGCTTGCAAACCCAACACCAGAAATTCTTCCGGACGAAGTGAAAGCGGTACGTTCCGACGCGATTATCGCGACTGGACGTTCCGATTTTCCGAATCAAGTTAATAATGTTTTGTGCTTCCCGTATTTATTTAGAGGCGCACTCGACGTCGGCGCAACGACGATCAACGAAGAAATGAAGATCGCCTGCGTTGAGGCATTGGCTGAGCTGACACTGCAAGAACCCTCTGAAGTAGTGTTTGCAGCTTACGCTGATGAGGACTTGAAGTTTGGACCCGAATATATAATTCCGAAGCCGTTCGATCCGCGACTCGTCTCAATGCTCGCACCGGCGGTTGCTAAAGCGGCGATGGATAGCGGGGTGGCGACTCGTCCTCTTGCGGACTTGGAAGCTTACCGACAAGAAATGACTAAGTACGTCTTCCAGTCGGTTTTACTGATGAAGCCACTCTACGACCGAGCAAAAACCGATCTCAAACGACTTGTCTATGCGGATGGTGAAGAGGCCACAATTCTGCGTGCGGTGCAAACCGTCGTGGATGACGGTTTGGCTCGACCTGTTTTAATCGGACGGCCTGCCGTGATCAATCGTCGCATTGAGCAGCTCGGCCTGAGACTCAAAGCGCAGAGCGATTTCGATGTTGTCAATCCGCAGTCAGACGATCGGTTTCGCAAATATTCCGAGACGTATTTTGAAATCATGAAGCGCAATGGTGTCGCGATAAATGATGCTCGCTTACTCGTACGTACGAATCCAACGGTTATTGCGAGTTTGTTGCTACTTATCGGTGACGCCGATGCGATGTTATGTGGAATCCACGGGCATTTTCGAGATCACCTGGAACATATCGTCGACATACTCGGAAAACTGGATGACGTTCCTGCCCCAGCCTCCATGAACGTATTGGTTCTGCGTAAAGGAACCTTCTTTATTTGCGACACGAACGTCAACGAGTCACCGAGTTCGGAAATAATTGCGAAAATGACGTCACTCACCGCTGAAAGGGTTCGCCGATTCGGCATGACGCCGAAAGTCGCTTTGCTCGCGGCGTCGAATTTTGGTTCGTCCAATAACGAATCAGCTGCGCGAATGAAAGATGCATTGGCGTTGATTAGAGCTAGCGAGCCCGAGTTGGAAATCGATGGAGAAATGCGCGCAGATGCGGCCTTGGTTCCCGCAATCCGAAACACTATCCTACGAGATTCGACGCTTTCCGGTGAGGCGAACGTGCTCATCATGCCGTCAATGGATGCGGCTAATATCGCAATGAATTTACTAACGGTGTTGGGAGAAGGCGTTTCCGTCGGCCCGATTACCCTGGGATTAAAGCGACCAGCGCATATCCTGACACCGTCATCGACAGTACGTCGCGTCGTCAATATGAGCGCATTAGCGGTGGTTGATGCGCAAATCGAAACAAGCCGGTGATTCACTCCACCATAGCGCAAGCAGGTGGTCGTGTTAGTGCGTGATAATCAAGAACCCTCTAGCGAAACTACCTGCGGATTTTGATCGTGAAAGTCAGAGAGGAATTTCGTCACCAGCGCATCGATTATCTGATTAATTTTAGACAGCTCAGTAGGTACCACAACGCCAGTTTGGCCCATCGTCCAAACCGTTTCGGAGATATACCCACCTTGCGGGTTGTTTAACGCAATCCTGCGGATGATCTCGACTGATACGCCGTATGAGTAGAATCCGTAAGGGTTTCGGTTCGTGTTCAATCTCACGTGCAACACAGCGACTTCTGGATCCTGTTTTGAATCAGCGAATGTTTCAACGGACAATCTGTTGTTAGCAAGGTACTCACGCGTTCGTTGCAAGATGGGATCTGAAATTAAACCGTAAGGTTCGAAGTCCCGAGATATGCCATCGACTCGGATAGCAATCTTGTTGAGTCCACTCAATGTGGAAGCAGTAAACGCTTGAGCGTGCTCGATGGATTGAGCAAACGGTACATAAACCATGACGACGCAGAGGGCTGTGATGATCGAGAGTGTGTGACGTCGTTTGTGCATGACTGATAGGGATCCAGGTTTGGTCAGCGCACGATCTCTACGCGTTTTAATTTGATTCTGCCCGCCTAAATTAAGTGTGAAGCGGGCAGGCAGCGTTGCGAAATTTAAATTCGCGTTAATTCATTTCATTGAAACATAAAACCTTACGCCCGGCTCGTCATGAGTTGCCACACAGCGGTGGTAATGAGGCCTGCAAAACAGATCAGTGACCATTCGGCGATCGATAAACCAAGAAACGTCCAGGAGACCGTAGCGCAATCGCCGGTCCCGATTAACGCTCGTTTAACGGTTTCAAGGATCGGATACATCTCAAGCATGAATTCAAGGCCCGGGCCGCATTCTGGTACTTGGTCCGGCGGGAGATGCTGCAGCCACATCTGGCGCCCGGCGATGCTTGCCCCAAGGCTCGAGAATAATCCGATCAGTGCGGTGATAAGCAACGAACCAGTGCGAGCGGGTGCAGCGATCGTCCCGATCAGCGCAATGACGGCAACCGCCATATAGCAAAGCCGTTGGAAAATACACATCGGGCAGGGAACGAGGTCTTGAAAATATTCTAAGTAATAACCGAACGCCAGCAGAGCGATGCACGTGCATGCAACGAAAGCGAAATATAGGCGGTGCGAAAGTGTCATTTTTTAAGCATCCCGAAAGTCAGTGTGAAGATTGCTCTAAGTCGCGAATTTTTTCCGTATGGTACTCGAACCACGCAACGATCTGATCGTCGCTCCAAAACCGCGGTTTAAACGGATTTGACCCAGCAACGAATCCGACATGGCCTCCGGTTTTTGTCACGATCATACGTGTCGTTGCAGATAACTCTACCGCGTTCGGTATCGCATCAATAGATAGGAACGGGTCATCGCGTGAATGTATGATCAAAGTCTGAGCCGCAATTGAAGGTAGAAACTGACGGCAACTAGATTTGGAATAGTAATCGTGCGCGCTTGCGAAGTTGTGCAACGGTGCGGTCACTTGATGATCGAAGGACCAGAAGTCCGACCACTCATCAAGTTTTTCAATTGCAATCGGAGCCGCACGGTTAGCGAACTTTCGGCGAATTTTCCCTTGCAGGCTCAATACAAGATGGCGCTGGTATAACCGTGATAAGCCTGTGTTGAGTCGATTGGCGCCGGCAGCGAGGTCGAATGGCACTGAAATAGCCGCGGCGACTGCAATATCGCTATTGCGCCCGGATTCACCCAGATACTTCAGAAGAACGTTGCCGCCCAATGAATAGCCGACGGCGAAGATCGGCCGGGTCGGGTAACGCAACTTTAACAGCGATAATAAAAACCGGAGATCGTCCGTTTCACCCGAGTGATAACTCCTATCCGCTCGATTCGGTTCTCCGCTGCACCCGCGAAAATGCAATAGCGCACCACCCCAATCGTTTGCAGAGATGCGGTGCAAAATCCGCGCAGCATAGGTGGAGTTTGCCGAACCCTCTAGACCATGCAACACGACAACGAGTGGCCCGTTATCCGTACCGACCCAGTGTAGGTCGATGAAGTCACCATCGTCGAGTTCGATCCGCTCTAGCGTAGCGGCAGTCGGTGGTCTTGGAGAAGCCAGTGCTGCCCATAAGGTTGGTAAATGCGGCCCTGGAAGCCACCAAGCAGGTTTGAACGACGTTAGGTTCGTGGAAACGGACACACTCTCAAGGGGCAGGATACGGTAATTCTAATTCGTGCAAGTTGCTGTCAGATTGACCTTCGAAAGATATTGATGCGCACTCGGCGTCGATATCGACGACTGCACTGAAAATTTGTTCTTGCGCATCGATTCGTTGGGCGTAGAGAACGTGTCCAATGAGTCGTTCGTCGTCCCGATTCAGTAGGCGTGTCGCCGCGCCTAAATCCTTGTCGCCGCTGCACACGAACGAGCGTAGGCGTTTCTTTACTTCGCCTCGGTATTTAAGACGCGCGATGATTTCCTGGCCGGGATAGCATCCCTTCGAAAAGCTGACGCCATCAAGCCGATCAAGGTTTAGCTGTTGAGGTAAGTACTGCCCTTGGCTGTGTTCGTCGATGCGCGGTGCGCCTGCGAAACTGTCCATTGCACACCACACGGCTTCGCCGGCCGGTGGGATTGATAACTCGCGCCATCGATCAACGGCCGTCGAGTCAGGGCCGACGACAATAAAACGAGGTCGACCGCTACCATATCGCACGATGCTCGTGCCGTCCGCAGGGTGAGCAGTTGCCCGCGTGTCAATGAGAGATGCGGTTTCGACTTGAGCGATCCGGGTGTTTCCAATTACGCCGAATACGCTGCAGAAACTCGTAAGGTCAACAAGCTGCACATCGGCACGCAGGACGTACATGCGCAAACGAGCAAGAAAGCGTTCGATCTGCGTTTTTGGTAGCACCGCGAATATCTGCGTGTCGTCCCGGTACAAGTTAAAGAGAAATAAAACCCGGCCTTTGGGATCGCACCAGCTGCTCAACTGGCCGGTGTTCGTCGTCAAATCATTACAATTAGTCGTAAATTGCCCGTTAATGAAAGACACCGCGTCAGCACCAGAAATAGACACAACGCCAACTGACAAGAGCGGGCATTTAACGGATGCTGTTCGTGCAAGTTGCAGTTCCGCTGCGCGATCGCCGAAGTCAACGACGACGCTGTCACTGAACGTGGCACTGGTTTTCGATTTGATGTAATTCTGAAATTGAGGCATTGATTTATGTCAGTCGCTTGAACCGACGGTCACGGCGTCGCGAGACGCCGGATCCGATCGACTAGCGCTGCAAGCTTTTGGTCGTCTGAGTTCTCTCTACCCGTGAACCAGGCGTAAAGATCGACGTCGGTTTGTTCAAGCAATTGGTCGAAGTCGTCCTGTTCAGACGAGTCCAATTCAGCGTACGCCTCATCGATGAATCGGTTGAGCAAAACATCCAGTTCGAGCATTCCGCGGCGGCTGCGCCATGTCGCGCGCTTTTGCCGAGCGCTGGTCAAATTGTTCGCGAAACCATCAATTTCTTGATTTCCGCGATCGCCTTACCCGGGTTGAGTCCTTTCGGACAGGTGCGCGCGCAATTCATGATCGTATGGCATCGGTATAATCGGAACGGATCTTCAAGGTCATCGAGTCGCTCGCCCGTCGCCTCGTCGCGACTATCAATGATCCAGCGATAAGCTTGAAGCAGTATTGCGGGTCCAAGATATCGGTCGCTGTTCCACCAGTAACTCGGGCAGCTAGTCGAGCAACACGCGCAGAGGATGCACTCGTACAGGCCATCGAGTTTAAGTCGATCGTCTTTTGATTGTAGTCGTTCTCGATCCGGGGGCGCCGGTGTCTCCGTTTGCATCCAGGGTTTAATCGAGGCGTATTGCGCGTAGAAATGACTCAAGTCGGGGACAAGATCCTTACAAACTTCCATATGCGGCAAGGGATAGATGTTTACGTCGCCTTTTATTGATTCCGTCGCGACCGTGCACGCCAGCGTGTTTGTGCCACCTATGTTCATAGCACACGACCCGCAAATACCTTCGCGGCAGGAGCGTCTAAACGTTAAGGTCGGATCGATCTCGTTTTTTATATGGATAATGGCGTCAAGCACCATCGGGCCGCATTTATCAAGATCGATGTTGTATGTGTCTGTGCGGGGATTTTCTCCGCTATCGGGATCCCATCGATAGACGACGAGACGTTTGCTACGTTTCGCGCCTTTTGCGGCATCGAAGGTTTTTCCCTTCGAGATTTTCGAGTTCTTTGGTAAGGTAAATTCCGCCATTTAATGCGCCCTCTGCACGATGCCTTGAATCAATAAACACGTTTCTTAAGTGGTACAACCTCAACTTCGTCAGTCAAGGTGTACATGTGTACCGGCCGATATTCAAAGGTGACATTACCTTTTTCGTCTAACGAGCTGAGCGTATGCTTGAGCCAATTCGTGTCGTCACGATCCGGATAATCCTCGCGCGCATGTGCGCCACGACTTTCCTTACGATTTGTTGCCGAACAGATGCTCACCATCGCATTGGCAAGCAAGTTATCTAATTCGAGGGTCTCGACGAGGTCCGTGTTCCACGTCATTGAGCGGTCTGTGACTTTCACATCTGCGAACGCATCCCGCACTTCTTTTAATTTTTCGACCCCTTCATCCAAGACTTCTCCCGTGCGAAATACCGCAGCGTAATTTTGCATGATGCGTTGCATGTCGAGTCTCAATTTTGCAGTCGATTGGCTGCCATCCGCGTAACGTAGACGATCGAAACGTCCGAGGATCTTGTCGGTTGCATCGCCCTTTAACGGGGGATGTGAAGCACCTGGTTTTATATCTATAGCTGCGCGCTTTGCCGCCGCGCGACCAAAAACGACTAAGTCCAACAGCGAATTCGAACCAAGCCGATTCGCGCCGTGTACGGAAACACAGGCGGCTTCACCAATCGCCATTAAGCCAGGCACTTCGCAATCAGGGTCGTCGCCTTTAATTCGCACGGCGTTACCGTGGTAGTTAGTGGGTACCCCGCCCATGTTGTAGTGAACAGTCGGTAATACCGGTATAGGTTCTTTCGTAACGTCGACACCTGCGAATATTTGCGCCGACTCAGCGATTCCAGGGAGTCGTTCATTGATCACTTCTGGCCCCAGATGTTCTAGATGCAGATAGATGTGATCTTTATGTTCACCTACGCCGCGGTTTTCGCGAATTTCAAGGGTCATCGAACGTGACACAACGTCGCGCGAAGCCAGATCTTTCGCATTTGGAGCGTAACGCTCCATGAAGCGCTCACCATCGGAATTGGTGAGGTATCCACCTTCGCCACGTACTCCTTCAGTGATCAGGCAACCCGCGCCGTAAATGCCCGTCGGGTGAAACTGAATAAATTCCATATCTTGGAGTGGTAATCCGGCACGTAACACCATCGCGTTGCCGTCACCCGTACAGGTGTGAGCGGACGTGCATGAGAAATAGGAGCGCCCGTAGCCGCCCGTGGCGATGACAACTTTGTGCGCGCGAAACAAGTGCAAAGTCCCATCTTCCAAATTCCAGGCGATCACGCCGCGGCATACGCCTTCGTCATCCATGACTAAATCTATGGCGAAGTATTCAATCAGAAATTCGGCGTTATGTTTCAGGGATTGCTGGTACAGCGTATGCAAAATGGCGTGACCCGTTCGATCCGCCGCTGCACAGGTTCGTTGGGCAGTGCCTTCTCCGTAATTGGTTGTCATGCCACCAAACGGACGCTGGTAAATTTTGCCTTCTTCGGTGCGCGAGAATGGCACACCGTAATGTTCGAGTTCGATCACGGCCGGGATCGCTTCTCGACACATATATTCGATAGCGTCTTGGTCGCCTAACCAATCTGAACCCTTAACGGTGTCGTACATGTGCCAACGCCAATCGTCGGGTCCCATATTACCAAGCGCCGCGCTCATTCCGCCCTGAGCGGCTACTGTGTGACTGCGGGTCGGAAAGACTTTCGTCAGGCAGGCGGTAGACAAGCCTTCTGCAGCCATCCCGAACGTTGCTCTAAGTCCGGCGCCGCCAGCGCCAACAACGACAACATCATATTTGTGTTCAATCAGCGTATAAGCTTGAGTCATGCTCTAATTCGTTCCAAATGAGATTTTCAGGATGGCAACAATTGAGACCAAGCCGCACAGCCATGCGCCCAGGTTGAGTCCGATTATACTTGCCAGCTTTAGCCATTCCGCGTGGATATAGTCTTCAATGACCGTCTGCAACCCAAGTTTCGTGTGGTACAGCAGCACGAAGGTGAGGGCGATAAGCAAAGCCGTGACGTAGGGTGCTTTAATCCACTCGACGACTTGCGCATGTGGGGCATCCATGACGCAAATTAAACTGACAATAAACCATAGAGACAGTGGGACTAGCGCAATCGCCGTCAACCTTTGATGCCAGAAATGGTGGGTACCCTCTTTGGCCGACCCGAGGCCACGTACTTTCGCAAGATCAGACTGTAAATTCATTGCGCACCCCCGTTACTCAGGGCGTAGCCCCAGGTGATAGCGGTTAGAGTCAGCGAACTAATGACGACCGCATAACCTGACGCGTAGAGTGTCTTCAATTCGAATCCCGCACCGATGTCCCAAAACAAATGGCGAATGCCGTTGCAGAGGTGGAAGTAAAACGAAAATGTCCAGAGCCCCGTGAGTAGTTTTCCCGGTAACGAACTTAGACAGACTTGCGCCGTCGCGTACGCAGCCTCACCGGCCGCTATGGACATTAACCAGTATGCGAGCACCAGAATGCCCGCGCTCAGGAACACACCGGTTCCTCGGTGCGTTATTGACAGCAGTGACGTCAATTGGGGACGATAAATTTGCAAATGAGGTGATAGTGGTCTGCTACTCATAACTGTTCGCTCGTTCTAGCAATTTGGTTGGTGATTCCGTATCGCATGGATGCACGACGGTATAAACCCGTGCGTTTCGTCAGCATGTACGGACCAAGGGGAGGGCGAAATTTTACTATTCGGTTCAAAAATCAATGCAACGCCCTTTGTTTTCCCAATCACCGTAACGGGTTGGTTCTAGGCCGGCCGGCCCCCCAAATTCACGACCGCCCGGTTGCAGCAGTTTCGAGTCTTTGAGTATACGCTGGTCAGTGCTTCTCACGGAAACGTCAGGGACATCTTTGTTTAGCGGTGCGGGATCATTTTTATCCGAATTGGAGTCGTCGGTGTACGTATTCATTGTGTAAAGATTTAGCCTATTAACAGTTATAATCCAATCAAGTCCGATAGTTTAACAGATGGAACCGTTAGCTTCCCCAATCCACATCCCGATTATTCGATCGCGTAATCTGAGCGTTGCCGTCTATGCAGGACACGCGATCGTTGCGAGTGCCGTAGCCTTTGGCTTCAGCGTTTCCGCCTTCCAACTGTTGGCACTTAGCGGACTGTTCGTGAGCTTTCTTTTGAACTATGCCAATCAATCGAAGCTGGAGCGCCACGCGTGCGCGTTACTACTGCGGTCAAGCAATGAATGGGAAATCATTACCCCCGCTGGCGCCTGCGTTCGCGCCACTCGCGTATCTGGATTGTTCGTATCTGCAGGCCTCGTAGTTTTTCGACTCCGAATTTCGAACGGGGTGAAGCTACATGTCGTTCTGACCGCAGACAATACGCCAAGCGATGCCTTTCGACGGTTACGGGTACGCTTGCAAATGCCAATGTGAGCAAATTTCCTCGCTGAGTTGATGGTAATTGAATGGGCCGACCTCAATCGTATGACGTCATATCCGATCTAGTTGACGACACGTCGCATTTTACAAACTCCATTTATCCGGGGATACGCGAAACGCGGAAAACCAAGATCTGGTTAGCGGATAATTCACCCTATAAGAAACGATTTCGCCAAGCGATCCAAAGTTTGCGAATGGGTGTCAACTCAACTCGGTGTTGCCAGATTCGGCAACCGTCATCGCGCATTTCCATCAGCGTGAATTGCACTAACTTACTGAGCGTAACTAGGGGTAGGTAGGCGCGCTGCGTGCGGGGAGGTAACGCATGGTGGATCGCCGCGAGTTTATCCAAAACGAATTCGCTTTCACTAAACAATAACGTCGCAACCGCAGTCACAGCTTGGCCACTACTAATATCCTCCCACTTGCATCCAGCTGAAAACAGACTGTCGCTTGGCACGCGCCTCAGGTTCCGGCGGGATGATACGCGGAGATTTAGTAATGAATAGCCGATTTCAACCAAGCGCCCGAGTTCGACTACGTTTGCAATTTCGCGCATATCGGTGCCAGGGTCAGCCATCAACGACACTTGCGCTTGGTACGTTGGCCCGAAGGTTCTATCGAACCATTCAATCTGCTCGTTGCGCGTAGAAAATTGGCGTCCCCCAATTTCCTCATCGAGGCCTGCGATTAACGCGCCGAGAGCGCTACTGATATCAAGCTCGTGCGCGTAGTTCGCCACGTAGGACTCGGTCAATTGATGCGTCGGACTACCGTGCGAGGTCCTTTCGACCTCATTGAGCCACCAGGCTAATTTAATGTGCGCGACCCCAGGATCAGAAACAGATACCGGAATAGCACTTAACTCGCTTTTTAATGCGTTGATTAACGCAAGGTGATTGCGCAAGCGCGATGGCGCGTACAACAACGCGTAGTGCATATCGCTACCAGGACGACCGTGGATTGGATCGCTTGTCGACATTATTCAAGTCCGTCTTCGAACACTTTAAAAATCTAGGGATCCGCCTTATCGACGCACGGCTGTGTCGCTGTCGGCACGCTGCGTCTTGTGATTAATGACCTTTCGACTCGGTTCTTAGAATGACAAGAACCAATCAATTATTTCAGCAGGCGAGTTTACGATCACGTCTGCCCCCCAGCTTTCTGGCGATTCGTCCACCGCAAGATATCCATAGCGCACCGCAATCGTTCGCATACCAGCCGCATTGCCTCCCGCAATATCGCGCTCAGCATCGCCAATGTAAACGCAGTGACCTGCGACGACCTGCATGCGATGTGCCGCTAGCAACAGAGGTGCCGGGTGCGGTTTTTTCTGCGCGATCGTGTCACCGCTAATGACCACGGCGGCACGCTGGTCGAGTCCAAGCTGCATTAGCAACGGTTCAGTAAGCCAAGCCGGTTTGTTCGTCACAATACCCCACGGAATTTTCGCGGTTTCCAAGGTCAGAAGTAGCTGATCCATGCCGTCGAAGAGGCGTGTGTCCCGCGCGATATGCCGGGCATATTGATCCAATAATTCGAGTCGAAATTCCTCGAACTCAGCGCTTGCGTCCGGTAATTCGCTCCCAAGCTGCGTCAGCGCGTAACTTCCATGTGAGACATGTGGTCGAATTCGTTCGAAACTGATCGGTGGTAAATTGCGTTTCGCTCGTGCGCAGTTCAGAGCGGATGCAAGATCGGGTGCCGTGTCCAGCAAAGTGCCGTCGAGATCAAAGAGAAAGCTTGTTGGCCTGGCGTGATTTGAGAGGGTCACAAATTCGGCACGAAGTGGGCTAAAAAATTCACGCTGAGATCGCTATTTAATTCCGCGTGCCGCGACAACGGGTTATAGCTGAACCCGGAGAATTCGCACGCGCGAAGATTTGCGTTGCGACCCCATTTCGCGAGTTCCGAAGGTTTAATAAATTTTAGGTAATCGTGAGTGCCACGCGGCAACAGTTTTAAAATGTACTCTGCGGCAACGACGGCAAATGCATAGGCTTTGGGTGTTCGATTAATGGTCGAGAAGAATATATTGCCGCTACCGTCTAGTGCGAGCGCACAGTCGCGAATCATTTGCTTAGGGTCGGGGACGTGCTCGAGTAGCTCCATACACGTCACGACGTCGAATGACGCCGGATTCTGCGCTGTAAATTCTTCGATACCGCAACACGCGTATTGAATCGTTCTACCCGTTTGAATCGCGTGTTGCTGCGCTACAGCGATCAGCGCTTCACTTCGGTCTATGCCAGTCACCCTCGCGCCGGCGTCGGCGAGATACTCACACAGGATGCCTCCCCCGCAGCCAACGTCCAACACGCGCGCCCCGGCAAGTGTCGACCGCTTTGCAATAAATTCCCCACGACACGGGTTTAAATCGTGCAGCGGCTTGCAGTCGCCGTTAACATCCCACCAGGAGTCGGCCAGTAACGCGAATTTCGCGAGTTCTTTTTGATCAACGTTCAACATTCGTCAACTCTCTAGGCAATGTGTACTGACTGCGTAGCGGTGGTCGGGAGTTATTCAACTTCCCGGACGACTCGAAATCCGGTGGCCGCATTCGCTGCATCTGCTGCCAGAAACGTTCGATAAGCAGAGCGGACTTTATCGGGACCATCAAGATAGGAACCACCGCGAACGACTCGTTCGCGCGAATTTCCGCGCCGCGCTTGAGAGTCGTTAGGCGCGTTGACATAACTGTCTTCCCACCCATCTTGAACCCACTCTTGAACGTTGCCGACCATGTGGTACAAACGAAAATTATTTCGGTTTACTGAGCGGTTATCATTTGCCAGTGGACTGGATGCGATCGCCCGGAAGCTGAATCGTGCGTGCGTTGGTAATATTTCGTCGACGAAAGGGTAGACCGTCGTCGTGCCGGCGCGAGCGGCATATTCCGACTCCGATTCCGTTGGCAGTCTGTACTTAGCACCCGTTTTATTCGACAACCATTCAGTGTATTCGCTCGCCATTTCCCACGACACATTCACCATCGGTAAATTCGGATCGGACCAGCTGCCGTTTGCTCGGTGACATCGTCATCAAGAATTTCATGCATCTCACAAGCTGCGATCGCAGCGGCTTCCGCCGTTTCGAACGTGCACATGATTTCGTCACCAATGGTTTTGATTACAATCCCATTATGTCTTTCTACGACTGTTTTTAGCATATCGAGACAATCGGAGACCTTGGTGCGCGCGGCGACGTCTCCCAGTATTTCGTAGAGGCGCGTACTCCCGCTGATGTCAGCGAACAGGAGGGCCAAATTAGTCGTTTTTGGAGCCATCGAAGATTATTTTTCACCAACGCCCAACAATGTGATTGACTCGCGGGTTCTCATCGAGCTGCCCCGCTGCACACGATTACCGATTCGTATGCTAGTAATTCCAACGCGTAATTGTACATTAACAAAACTCTATACGTCTTTGAATTAAAATTACTGTTGAATTTGACGTCGCCACATCGCGATCCAGCAGGAACAACTATTCCGCTAATTTTGCGACGCTGGATTGGCGATGTTCGGCTGTCCGCTTGAGAGACTGTCGATGGTCGGCCGCATCAGATAAACGAAGGAGTTAAATGCCGTGAAAATTCTAGCAATAGTCGGGCCGATTTTGCTCGGGTCGTCGTTAATGATAGTTGGCGCCGCTGGCGCGTACTGGTACTTGGAGGCTAATGACACAGCCGTTCAGAAACACGAACGTGCGCTCGAAAAGGAACCAACGACACGCACGACCAACGTTCCCAAACGAATCGACCGGGAGGGGATCCGGCAGCTTCTGGCGTTCATGGACGAAGCTCGCCGCACTGCAATATTGAATTCTGAGGAGGAGTTTAATGCGTTTGTAGAGCAAGAACGCGCAAATCAGGCCGTGTTAGTGGCCGCTAACGCGAACCAGGCTCATGTCGACGAGTCTGTTTCTACATTGATGGAACGAGCCGCGCAGAAAGTACTGGCCACAGCTTATCTTGGCCAAGTCGTACAACGAAATCTGGACTCAGCGTTTCCGAATGAGGTTCAAAGCCGTGAGTACTACGCCGATGGTGTCGCAACGCCAAACGCGGCGTCAGGGCGATTACGAAAAATCGGATCGGCCGCATTGCTAAATTCAATGATTCATCAAATGGGCGGTGCGTTAACGTCCTCTGCGCGCGGCACGTTCGTCGACATCTCGATCTGAACCCCCAACCTGGAAACTATTGAGACTGCGACGTCTGCGCTGGCGCCTTCGCGTAGTTTTCGATTAGCTCCGCGGAAAACGCTTGTGCTTCTTTTAGTTCCTCCGCGGACAAGAGCTTACTCGATTCCTCCATTGCAACTTTAGCTTTGGCATTACCAAGCGTTGCAGCCACGCTATACCAGGCATAGGCCGCTTCCATGTCACGCGGCACCCCATCACCAATTTGGTATTGCCCTGCGAGCCGTAGCTGTGCGTCCGCAACGCCCTTAACTGATGCTTTGCGATACCACTTTGCGGCCGTTTCTGAATTCTTTTCGACGCCTTGCCCATCGGCATACATTCGACCAATGAAGTATTGCGCATAGGCGTGGTCAGCAGTTTCAGCCAGCGGCACGAATTGTGATAAGGCTTTTTCATAATTTCCTGTCATCAGTGCCACGACGCCGTCGTTAAAATCGGCTCTCGTGTCGAGCGCGATGGCCGCTAATAATCCCAAAGCAAATAATCGAAGTTTCATTACCGTAACCTGCTAATTGCGCTGCGTCGTATTCGAATAATAATCCGAATGCTGAGCATGTATGCACTCGGAATAGTGATAAAATCTCGCCCCCGGCGCAATCTGCACTGTATTTGGCAGATGCGCTAATGATGCTTCATGATGATTGACTAGTGAGATCGGACTGCGAATGGCTACAAAAACCCTATACGATAAATTGTGGGACGCGCACCTCGTTGAAGAATTGGATGACGGTACGGCGCTCATTTACATCGATCGGCACATTATCCATGAAGTGACAACGCCGCAGGCCTTCGAAGGCTTGAAACTTGCCGGTCGCCCAGTGTGGCGCGCTTCGGTGACCAAGGCCGTCTCGGATCACAACACACCAACAGTGGACGTACACCACATCACGGACCCAATCGCTAAATTGCAATTAGACACGCTGTCGCAAAATTGTCGCGACTACGGCATCACGCACTACGATATTGGCGATGAGCGACGCGGAATCGTCCACGTTACCGGGCCCGAACAAGGTTGGTGCCTACCCGGAATGACGATCGTCTGTGGTGACTCGCATACGGCCACTAACGGCGCGCTGGGCGCGCTTGCTTTCGGCATCGGAACCTCAGAAGTCGAGCATTGTTTGGCAACGCAATGCCTCGTTTTTCGCAAAGCGAAAAATATGCTGATTCAAGTCGATGGGGACCTAGGCGTTGGTGTTAGCGCAAAAGATTTAGTGCTCGCCATCATTGGTCAAATCGGCACGGCCGGTGCGAATGGCCACACCATTGAATATGCGGGTAAGGCGATCAGCGCACTCACCATGGAAGAGCGCATGACGGTCTGCAATATGTCGATTGAGGCAGGGGCGCGGGCCGGCATCATCGCCGTAGACGAAGTTACCTTGGACTACATCAAAGGTCGACCATCCGCACCGAGCGGCGCGCTTTGGACGACAGCGGTCAACACGTGGCGTGAGTTGCGTTCCGACCCGGGCGCCGTTTTCGATACCACGGTGCGCATTGATGCACGCCAAATCGAACCCCAAGTCACCTGGGGCACGTCGCCGGAAATGGTCGTGCCGATTTCAGGTGTTGTGCCCGATCCGAATGAGGTGACCGACGAATCGAAACGGATTGGTATGAACAATGCGTTGCAGTACATGGGCTTGACGGCGGGCACGAAAATTCACGACATCGCGATCGACAAAGTGTTTATTGGCTCCTGCACAAATTCACGGATCGAAGATTTGCGCGCGGCGGCACACGTTGTCAAAGGTCGCCGTAAAGCTTCGAACGTCATCTTGGCAATGGTTGTGCCAGGTTCCGGTTTAGTCAAAGCGCAAGCGGAAGCAGAAGGTTTGGACAAGATATTCGTGGCTGCTGGTTTCGAGTGGCGTGAGCCAGGTTGTTCGATGTGCCTCGGCATGAATCCGGACCAACTGTCCGATGGTGAACGTTGTGCGTCGACATCGAATCGAAATTTTGAAGGACGTCAAGGTCGCGGTGGTCGAACGCATTTAGTCAGCCCGGCGATGGCGGCCGCAGCCGGAATTGCCGGTCATTTTGTCGACACGCGGGAGGTATAAGCGATGGAAGCTGTGCAAAAAGTGACTGGAATCGTCCTCCCAATCGACCGGCCCAATGTTGATACGGACGCGATTATTCCGAAACAGTTTCTGAAGTCGATTAAGCGGACCGGGTTTGGCGTTTATCTGTTTGATGAATGGCGATATCTCGATAAGGGTGAAGCCGACCAAGATTGTTCTGGCCGCCCAATTAATAAGGATTTCGTGATCAATCAAGCGCGCTATCGCGATGCGAAAATACTCCTAGCGCGCCAGAATTTCGGTTGTGGTTCCTCACGCGAACATGCACCTTGGGCAATCCACGACTACGGCATCCGAGCGATCATTGCGCCGAGCTACGCGGACATCTTCTACAGCAACACGTGCAAGAATGGTTTGGTTCCCGTGATCTTGGCGCCGGAAATCGTCGATCAGTTTTTCGCCGACTGCGCGAAGACTGAGGGATATTCGCTCACTGTTGATCTTGAGTCACTCACAGTGACGACCAGCGACGGCGATTCTTATCCGTTTGAAATAAATCCAGGCCTACGCGATAGATTGCTTAGCGGTCTCGATGATATCGGGGTTAGCCTAAAGTCGGCGGACGCGATCCGTGCTTATGAAACGAGACGCGCGCTTGAGGCGCCGTGGCTTTTTCAATAAGCAGGCTCGTAGGTGAGACGGGCTTCGTAAGCTAAGGACCCTGGTCGAAATTATCTAGTCAACACGAGGGTGTTCCTGAGCGGTTGCTGCTAGGCGCGTTTCGCTGGCAATAGCGGGCTTCTTGCCAAGAAACGCAACACCGCAGCGGCTGCAGAGGAGCAGCCGAATGTATAGATAATTTCGACCAGGGTCCTAAGGATTTCTCAGTAAAACGACGGCTATACCGGGGGTTACCGGTGTCTCACAAGTACCGGGACCTAGCTCGCAGCCAACAAACAACCCTAGCAGCCTGTCGGACTTGGGAACAATCTACCGCGCTGCTAGCTATCGCTAAAGGTTTTCTTCATCTACCCCGATAGCCCATTCAAAGGGTGAGGGAATTAATGATGAATAGTGATGATGCGAATGCGCGGCCCGTCGCGCGACCAGATAACTTCGTACCGTTGACGATCGTGACTTCGATTGCGCCGTTTGATCTATCGAAACAGCAACGCGCTACGAACAGTTGGCTGGCGTTAGGTTTTCACGTGGTGTCCTTGAACGTCGAGTCCGAATGCGCGGCCTTGGAAGCCGAATTTCCCAACGTAGAGTTTCATCGACCGCCGCGCGATGGCATGGCAATCGCTGGAAAACCGCTCATCTATTTCGACGACATTCTCGATTGGTACAAGACTCGGCCCGAACAGTCTATTTGCGGTATTGTTAATTCCGATATTGTGATGGCGAATGTTTCTTGTGCAATGGAAGTGTTACGGCTTTCGGCGAAAAACGGCATGGTGATCAGTTCACGAATTGATGTCGCTTCGTTCGATCCGCCGGTGGGTGAATGGTACCCGGAAGGCTATGACTTATTCTTTTTCGATCGTGCCTTGCTTGATTGCTACATACCAAGCAAGTTCATGCGGGGAATGCCCTGGTGGGATTACTGGGCACCGTCGGCCGCGTTGTTGCGCGGATATCCAGTGCGCCGGCTGACATCGCCACTCATTTATCACCATAAACATGCAGTGAATTATTCCGAAGACGCCTACTTGCAGTACGCGCTTGAATATATCGACAGAATGACCGGCGTGTCGCTCGCTGGACTTAGACAGCGCCTCCCATCGGCGTCGATTCGCGCCGAATATTCGATCGACGCCCATAAACTTTGGAACGAAACTTTCGCTTTCGTACGCGATCACACACAAGAACTCCCGGTACCTGCGTTCGATGTCGCGGCACTGGAGATCCAGGCGCAGTGGTTAGCAGACCACGACCGTCCGACAGAAGCCGCAAAAATGATTGAAATTGCGGTATCGATCGTCGCAGACCTAAATCGCAATCTCGCCGCGGCCTAAGAACTCTGCAAGCATGCGGCAAGCGCTTGCCACCTAAGCTTACCGCCATCCGGCAAACAACAGTCCCAATGTCATTATTTTCAGGCCTACTCGCCGCGATATCCGTATTGGTACGGAAATTGCGACGGAGAACCCACGTACGTTAATTTCAGCGCGAATCTAATCCGCGGCACAACCAATGACAAGACACAATCAGTCTCTCGGCATTTTAGTTACCGGTTTCATGCGCCCGGATTTATTGCAATGCTTAATTGCGAGCCTAAATCAACAAGATGCGATGGGTAGTGTGCACGTTTGGATCGACGGCACGGCAGGACGTAGCGAACTCACTGCACCGACCCTCGAATGCAAAGAAATAGCTGCGAGTTTTAATCCTTGCTCCATACACCTGCATCAAGGACATCTAGGGATAGAAAAACTGATGCTGGACGCATTGGACTCGATGATTACCGACTACGATCGCATCATCGTACTGGAAGACGACTGCTTTCCCATTAAGGATGCGATCGACTCCTTCGCCGCAGGTCTTGATCGCATAGCCGACGACCATACGTTCTATTCGGTTTATGGTCATCAATTTGGCA
>JAQCEL010000249.1 GCA_027618655.1 Pseudomonadota bacterium
AACCAACGGTGCTCGTCGGTAAATTCAGGATTAGTGAGATCGTCCTTGTCGGCATCCATGTAATCTTTGATACAACCGCGCGAATCTTCGTCGCATGGGCGTACCGGCGTGAATAGTTCCAAGCCGCCCCCAAACTCTCCGTTGTTATTTTTATGCCCGAGTTCGCTGCTAACTTTCTTTAATCCGACGTTTGGGTTCGCGGTAGTGTTGAAACCGAAATTGCTACCGCCGGGCAGCGGCAAACCTGACGCGGCATTCACTGGCGAGGCGCCCCACGGTGTTTGCAATCCGTTTGCCGTACCAACCGGCACACCCGAACTGCTGCCCGAGACGCTACCGCCCGCTTCATTGCCCCAATTATCGTCGTTCCAATCGTAAACGCCGTCGTGCGTTACCCGGAAAACGCTGTTTAGCGAAATGCCGCGAAACGCACCGAAATCGTGGAATGATTTTCTCGCTTCAAGCTGCCCACGAATTCGATTCTTGACAAGCCCGTAATGCGCGCGGTTGTGGTGCGTGTAATCAGCAGATCCGTGCACGACTGCCGAGCCATCTTTTGATTGCCACGCGCTGACAGTCGATGTCGATACGAGACTTAAAATGAACGTAGCAGACAGAACAGCGCTACCCTTGATCAGACCCCAACGAACGCGTTGATAAGCCATAACTTCCCCCTTTCGCTCCCCAGCAAGCCATTGACTTCGCAATGGCACGTATAGGCATTGGCCTAAGCTTGCGTCATTTGAATCTAAACGACAGCTACTAGCAACATTTTTCGACGTTTTCACCACGCAAAGCGTTGTCTTCAATCCACCATTTCTCTGTTATAGCGCAGAGTATTCGGTGATCTGACAATGTTATTGTTGCATCTATCCAACACATAGCTTGGCATCGCTTGCGCGCGCAAGTGCCCATCGTTGCGTCGCGCCTTGCATTAAAAATTTCGGTTTGAATATATCGACCCACGCGGGTACCAAAAACATCGCGGCGGCCGCATTGAGCACGAGCATGATGAACAGTAATTTCGCCGCATCGGCTTGAAAACGTAGCTCCGAAACAAACACCCACATGATGATCCCGCCAATTAACGTGGTGGCGGTGATTGCGATCGCGACCCCTGTGGTACTCACGGCTGTCGTGACGGCGTGTTGCAAGCTGTCGGCGACCTCTAGTTCCTCTTTGATCCGATCCATCATGTAAATCGCGTAGTCGACGCCGAGCCCAATACCGACCGCGATCATTGGAACCGTATTAACGTTTAAGCCAAGTCCCATTATGCCCATGCAGGCATATGACAAGGTGGTGGCGAATGCCATCGCGACTAAAATCATCACACCCGCATGCAGCGACGAATAGAACCACAATGTAAATAGCAGGATCAGGACCATCACGGCGGGCACCACGATCACATTCGTCTCGTAAGCCTCTTCGTCAATGGCTGCAGTCACGCCCACCGGGCCACCCGCGAGCTCAATGTCGAATCCGTCGATCTGGCTCGCAACACGATCCCGCCAGTCTTTGACCATGTGCATCGCGCGTCGGATCGTCTCACCCGTGTGGTCCTTATAGTAGAAAACCATGTTCGCGACCTGATCATCAGTATCTTGATATTCGATTAATGCGCCAGGGATCGGTGCGGACATCATGTAAGCGAACATCAGTCCGCCGATTTCATTTTTCAAGCCAGGTACCACGGCCCAGCGCGGGTCGTCGTTGCGGGTCATTTGGTTCACTGTGGTCACTAAATCTGGCGCGCCTTTGGTGCCGCCAAGCGTTTCGTCAGACATCATGTAGTTCTGAAAATCGGTCAGGGCGCGCAAGACTTCGGGACGCTTCAACCCGGCTTTCTCGGCGGTGCGCGCAATAATGAACAACTCCTCGGAACCCGGAAAACGTTCGTTAATCGCTTTCGATGAGATATTGAAATCGTGATCATGAAACAACAACGGCGACCCTGGCTCCGGTTCACCGATTTGTACCCAAGAGCTAAAATACAACGCGACGATGGCGGTCGCGAGACATCCCCATAAAACGGTTTTCGAGCGTGCCGACGTCGCCGTGACGAGCGCAAACTTTGGAAAGATCTGCCGAATAATCGTGTGCTTCATCTCGACATTTTTCGGTTGTGGTAACAACGACAAGAGCATCGGCACGGTGATCAAGACGGTGATTACCATGCATAACGCCCAAAAGGACGCGTAAACCGCCATTTTGTCATTGATAGGGACTGAACCGAGACCAATCAATGCTAACGCGCACGCATCTGCCACAATCGCAAGCGCGCCAGGTCGAAACAATGAATTGAAAGTATTTCTTGCGGCTTCTTCCTTATCGTTCGTCAACGACAGTTCGAAAAAATAACGTTCAACTTTTTGAATACCATGCGACATCGAACGAGCGGAAATTAGAAACGGCACGACTAACATTAATGGATCGAGGTTGTAGCCAAATAAGCCCATAAAGCCCACACCCCAAATACTTGTCAATATCATGCCAATGAGTGGCAGCAACACACCGTAAAAGCGCCGCGAGTAGACGATCAATATTGCGAGCACGATAAATATAGTGTGGAGAAAAATCTGGATTATTTGTGGCGAATAAGAATCGACCCACCCGGCCAGCACCGGATGCCCGGTCGCGTAAATTCTTATTCCTGGCGCAGCCTCAGAATCGCGTACGATCTGCAATTGCTCAAACACTTTTCCGTAATCGAGTTGGCCTTCGTTTAACGTCCCTTTAATTAGTGCGGACTTAAGATCCGGTGACACTAATAAGCCGAACACGCGCGTACTCGAAATGACGTCACGTTTAATTTTTTCGAGCTCGGCTTCCGTATACGGCTCGTGAATTGGGTTGTAATACGGCGTCGACTTAATCGCGCCTTCGGGCGTCAACCAAATCTTGCGCGTGTTTCTATGCGTAAGACTCGTCACCAAATTGTGGTTGATGTTGCTAATTTCGTCGAGTTTCTGCGTCAATCGGTGAATTCGATCGAGTGTGTCATTCGTAAATATCGTGCCTTGTTCGACTTCCAAGGCGAGCACAATAATGTTCGCACCACCGAACGTGTCACGGATACTGTTATGCAACTTAATGTAAGGATGTTCCTGCGGCAGCAGATCCGCAAAATCCGACGACATTCTTACCGCAGGTATTTGCGTCGCAAAAAATGCCGTGATCAACAAAATGATGAACAGGACTACTCGGCGACTATTAAATAGAACATTCCCGAATCGAGAAAAAAAACCTAATTTTTCCATCTGCTGCCCCGCTACGCTCCGCTCGTATCGATGATGTGAAGCGCACCGCCAACACCGGCAATGATCGCGTGGGTTTCATCAAGCGCCTTGATCGCACGGATGTAGAGACGGATTGGCTTACCGTGTTCCACGAGCCGCCAACCCGTACCGTCGTATTTTAATAGGGTGCCCTCGCCTCCCACGGCGAATACGCTATCACCTACCTGTTCGATACCGTACAACGGCACGACCGTTTCTGTTGCTTCGCTGATCCAGGTTTCGCCGCCGTCGGATGTACGTAGGATCACGCCGCCGAGACCAACAATCCAGCCGGTCATCGGGTCTTTAAAGTAACTCGCCTGAGGGTAGAATTCGTCGACCAGCGCAGGCATTTTGTCCCAGGTTTCGCCGCCGTCGCTGGTACTCATGACCGTGCCGAACTCGCCGGTGATAATCCCGCGATCCGCATCAAAAAACTGAACCGTGGTGAGCAACGCGTCTTCGTCGTCAGTCGCCTCAGTCCAAGTTTGTCCGGCGTCTGTACTCGTCCACCGGTTCGTAAATGCACCAACGACCCAAATCGTATTGTCCGCAGTGCAGGTAAGGGCCTGCGGATTCTCGCTACTCGCAATCGGTCGTGCAGCCCATGATGCGCCGCCATCTGACGAGACGTAAACGAGTGGCGCAAAAGCAAGCGCCACGAAATCGCCGTTTGGGCATGCGGTAACATCAATCAGCGCCGGCCAATCCGCAAGCTCGACTCGCTGCCATGATTCCCCGTTATCTGCCGAGCGGACTATCACGCCTTGATTGCCGACGACAACGAGATTATTCTCGTTGCGCGCAATCGATTGGAAGCGATCGGTACGGTGAATGGGGGTTTTCTGCGTCGCTTCGACCCCATACATGTCTAAAGGCGCTTCGCAGCCCGCGAGTAGCAAGTACATCGCGGAAATCGCAAACGCATTTCTGCATGCCCAGTAGATTTTACGCAAGCTTGTTTCCCCTATTGTTGGAACGCCGTCGCACTGCGGCGGGATCGGATTCGACAGCAGCCACTTGGCTGACGATTTTTGGCCGACGGCGAGGCGCTCCCTCGGTCTACACAAATCTCATCGACACTGAGCCCAAATGTTGATAGCGAACAGAAATATGATCGCCTCGTTTAACCCCAACCGCGGCGGTGACACCGCCGGTCATGATGAACGTCCCCGCCGGGATCACTTGCCCTTTGCGTGCCAGCATGTTCGCCAACATGACGACGGATTCCGCCGGGTGCCCCAAAACGGCAGCGCCGGCAGCGAGTTCAACTATTTCGCCGTTCTTCTCGAGTACGATGCCTAAGGTTCGGACATCGATCTCGTCAATACGTCGGCTGTTCCCTCCGGTCACGAATCCGGCAGCAGAGGTGTTGTCTGCGACAACGCTGACCAAATCGAATTTAAAATTTTCGTAACGAGAATCAAGAATTTCAACGGCGGGCAAAACGAAGTCGATTGCCTGGAGCACCGTCCCAATGTGGCACGGACCTTTAATCTCGGACTTCGTGACGAAGGCAATCTCCGCCTCAACTCTCGGCGCTATGAACCCATCGATTTCAACTTCGCCACCATCGGCTCTTGAACCGTAGTCGCACATAAATCCAAACACGGGTTCGCTGACGTTCATCTGCTTCATTTTGGCCTGCGAAGTAAGTCCCGCTTTGAGCCCCGCGACTCGAACACCGCGCGCTGTTTTACGACGCCGTAGTTCGTCTTGGATAGCATATGCGTCGTCCATATCGAGATCCGGATACGTATCCGTGATCTTCGTCATCGGCGCGCGGTTCAGCTCTGCGCTTTCTAATTGCTCCGCCAATAACGCGACTATCGCTCCGTCAATTGTCATTTCGCCATCTCCGCTGCTTCAGCTCGGCTGCGGGCGAGATTTAAAGCGACGTCTTCGATCATGTCTTCCTGGCCTCCAATTGTTTTGCGCGCCCCGAGTTCGACGAGGATCTCGCCAGACGGAACATTATATTTATCGCCGGCGCGCTTCGCGTGCAGGAGAAACGACGAATACACACCGGCGTAGCCCATGATCAGTGAATCACGATCGACTCTGACCAGCGCGTCCATCAGCGGCACCATCACGTCCTCAGCCACATTCAT
>JAQCEL010000020.1 GCA_027618655.1 Pseudomonadota bacterium
TTGTCGGTCGCTTACGAATCGCTTGAGCCATTTGTTAATCCCGGATCTCCAAAAACATAATAACACCATGTAAGTTATAGATATTTATCTTACATCCAATACCTCACGAAGGCGAGGACATTGATTGGCGATTGATGCGCGTCGTGCAACGTGTGCGTGATGATAAGACCATCCAAAACGAGCCTCAGCCGAACATCGACACCTTCAGGATTAGTTCGCCTCCAGCAGAGCGATCGACCTTCGAGTACCGCGCCCACCTAAAATCCACCGCTACGCTAGCCAGTCTGCTGCCCAAGAACCACGAGCCAAGGAGTCTGCGCGCAACCCGCGCTTAAACGACGGCCCGCTTAGGTTTGGAGAAAAATCGTGCGCACTGTGCGACGCCGCGTCGAACGGACGCGAGCCCGTTGCCATCGCGGTGACTTACACCCAATAGCAGAGAGCAAAATCGATTCTGTCAATTCCATTCAAGACGCGCCACGACAGCGTGCGTTGCGCAATTGACGGTGACTAGCTCTCGTGACAACCTAGCGCTTCCAGTCACACATTGCTTTCACGCTAAATTCTTGAAAATTCAATTTTTTTCTGACATCCATTTGGAATTCGGAGCGTTCGACCTGCCGCACACAGATGCCGACCTGATCATTGCTGCAGGCGACATCGGCGTGGGATTGCATGGCGTGGATTGGCTTGCGCAATTCGGCAAACCCGTCATCTACGTTGCTGGTAACCATGAATACTACGGCGGCGACATCGTACACACGCGGGTTGCCATCGCCGAGCAATCGCGTGCTACGCAAATTTCGTTTCTCGAAAACGAAGTTCTTGAAATCGATGGTGTACGATTTCTAGGCGCCACCATGTGGACTGACTTTCGTGGCGGCGACGAACAGGTTATGCACTACGCAACGCAAAACATGAACGATTACCGACAGATACGTTGCGCGTCTCGCCCGCTAACGCCAGAGCAGGTGTTTGATATTAATTGGGAATCCCGTTTCTGGCTGGCCGGGGAATTGGAAAAACCTTTCGCCGGGAAAACGGTTGTTATATCGCACCATGCGCCGACCGCTAGCAGTTGGCCGCAGACTAACAATTGCAATTTTCTATCAACGTATTGCAACGAACTCGACGATTTCTTAGCGCGCTACACGATTGATGCCTGGTTTCATGGGCATCTACACAATGTCGTCGACTACCAGCAACATGCGACCCGAGTGTTGTGCAATCCGAGGGGTTACACCGGTTACCAAGTCGTCTCTGGCTTTTCGCCGACTAAAACTATCACCATCTAAATTGACTATGCCGAGCTTACTCGATCGAATTGAGACCCTAGGTAACCGGCTGCCTCATCCAGCGTTATTGTTCGCCGTGGCAACCGGATTGGTTATGGTGGCCTCGTCCGTGGCAAGCTCGACCGGTTGGACAGTCGAAAAGGCGTTACCAGGGACAGCAACGACTGGCGGGTCTGAGAGCACGCTGGTCCCAGTCAACCTGCTGAACGGTGATGGTCTGTGGTGGTTAATAAGCCATCTAGTCCCTAATTTCGTGCAATTTCCACCGTTAGGCATTGTGATAGTTGGCATGTTAGGTATTGGTGTCGCCGAACGCAGCGGGTTCATCCCCGCGCTACTGACGATGGTCGCACAACGAGTCGGTGCACGAGCCCTGACCCCGACCGTCGTATTTCTCGGTATCAGTTCGTCCGTCGGACTGGATGCTGGTTACGTTGTGCTGCCGCCGATAGCCGCCCTGCTCTTCCTATTGAGCGGCCGCTCGCCGCTCGCTGGCATCGCCGCCGCGTTCGCTGGTATCTCGGCCGGGTTTAGCGCGAATCTCGTTATCACAGCGATAGACCCTTTGCTGGCCGGATTCACGGAATCGGCGGCTCGATTTGTGGCACCCGATTATCGTGTCGCGGTCACCGCGAATTGGTGGTTTATGGCCGCCTCTACTTTCGTGTTAACCGGTGTTGGATGGCTCGTCACTGCACTGTGGGTCGAACCGCGTACCAAGCGCATTGTCATCCAATCGAATTCAATCGAACGGGTCGACCCTGTTGATCGAGGCGCAATGCGCTGGGCTTTATTGTCAGTTGCGCTTCTCAGCGGCGTCCTAATCGCCTTAGTGTTTGTCCCAGACGCGCCGCTCTACGGCACGGGTAACCGTTTTCCTCGGTGGGTAGAGGCGACCGTGCCGATCCTGTTTATCGGGTTTCTGCTGCCTGGCGTTGTATACGGATATCTAAGCGGCAGTTTTCGGTCGAATCGCGATATAGCGGATGCGATGGGTACAACTTTGTCGGCACTTGGACCGTATATCGTGCTCGCGTTTTTCGCCGCGCAATTTATTGAGTCATTTAAGCACTCTCAATTAGGTGAGATGTTGGCCATTAGTGGCGGTCAGTTGCTTACCGAACTCGCCATTCCAATCTGGGCGCTGCTCGTTATCTTCGTTTTCGTCGTGATGTTCGGCAACTTATTGATTGGCTCGGCATCAGCAAAATATGCGTTTTTCGCACCCGTTTTTGTGCCCATGTTTATGTATGTCGGCATCAGTCCGGAACTCACCCAAGTGGCTTATCGGATTGGCGACTCGATCACGAATATCGTGACGCCGTTAAACCCGTATATGGTGATTATCGTGGCCCTAATTCAGCGCTACGTGGCGGGCGCCGGGATGGGTACAGTCGTCGCCTTAATGCTGCCGTACGCGATTGCGTTCGCTGTTATATGGCTCGCGATGCTGCTTATGTGGGTTTCGCTCGGGATCCCTCTCGGACCGGGCGGCGGGCTGCATTACGGCTAGCTATCGACTGTGAATTCCTTGTTGTGGGTTATGTTATCCTGCTGCACGCTTAAATATTGACGACATCCTAATGACCAAGAAAAGTACCTACCGAGTAACATTTCATAACCAAGGAAAAGTTTACGAAATCTACGCCCGGAAAGTGCATCAGAGTGGATTGTTCGGCTTCATCGAAATCGAAGAACTTGTATTTGGAGAGAAGTCGTCGGTGGTTGTCGATCCCTCTGAAGAGAATCTTAAGTCCGAATTCAATGGCGTCCAACGGACCTACATCCCGATGCATTCGATGATCCGAATCGATGAAGTAGAAAAAACCGGGCACCCAAAAATTACCGACGCGACTGACTCCAGCAACAAAATTTCGCCATTCCCCGTGTATACGGGATCCCATGACTCGCCAAAAAGCTGATCTGAGTAAACACTGGATTTGTTGATTCGATCTGTTCAAACACGACAACTGCAAACGGATCCACGGTTGCCGCTACCTATGTTAGGATTTTGCGACCGTATTAACGTCGCGTAGTGCGAAATTGGAAGTTGTGATGGCCCACGCACGAGTAGTCGTGTTACTGAGTTGCTTCTGTTTTTCGCCGGCTCCGTTCGCCGCATGGACGGTATCAAAAGCGGACAGCACGGGATCCATGGCTACCGCATATATTGAGAATTCCGCGCGCCAACGGACCGAAATTTTTCTCGATGAACGCAACTTTGTCTATATTCGTTTACGACTCAGCGCCGGTTTCGAGACTCTCGCGACGTCGAGCTGCCCAACATTCCAAATCGACAATCGCTTGCCGTTGTATCACTATGCGCTGGGCGACAAATGCGCGATTGATAATAAGACGGCTACCATTACGCCCGGACAGATCAGCGATAAGGCAATCAACTCCCTGGTGCTCCATCGGTTTATGAACGGCAACCTAGTGTCGTTTCGCTACACAATCGAAAACGGGCAGTACCGCGAAGCAGAGTTTTCATTGCGAAATTCTAAGCAAGCCTTAAAGGGCGCCATCGGCGCCGACACCAAAATCTCGGTTGACTAAACACTCACCGTGAACGTAGAAATAATCGCGTCGCTCGCCGACGTCGAACCCGCGCACTGGAATCGACTCAATCCAAGCGGCGATCCGTTTTTGACGCACGAATTTCTCTACGGATTGGAATTGCACAATTGCTTGAAACCACAAGGATGGTACGGTTCCCACTTACTCTTGCGCGACGACAATGGCGACTTGGTCGGTGCAATGCCGTTATATCTGAGGACGAATTCATACGGCGAGTTTGTTTTCGATTGGGCTTGGGCGGATGCGTATGAAAGGGCTGGCGGAAAATATTATCCGAAATTGGTCTCCGCGATCCCGTTCACGCCGGCCACAGGTAATCGCTTGCTGGCCGCGAATGCCGAGGATCTTGCCGTGGCCTTGCCGGTACTCCTTAATGTCGCGATCGAACTCCTCAAGCAGCACCAAGCTTCCTCTCTGCATTGCTTATTTCCTACCCGCGAACAAACTGATCTGTTCAAAGAACAGAAGCTGCTGGTGCGCACCGGTTGTCAGTATCACTGGTATAACCGCGATTACGTTTCTTTTGACGATTTTCTCCAGGCCTTAAACTCAAAACGCCGCAAACAAATTAAACGCGAGCGGCGTGACGCTAATGCCCCAGGAATCGAAATCGAAGTCCTGTATGGCAGCGACATCACACCACAACACTGGCATGTGTTTCACGCGTTTTACTGTTCGACTTTTTACCGCAAATGGGGTGAGCCGCGCCTCACGGAATCGTTCTTTCGCTACCTGTCGCAAGCACTTCCCAACGCGCCATTACTAGTGCTTGGAAAGCACGACGGGGAATATGTAGCCGGTTCATTTTCCATGCGTGGGCTAGATACCTTATACGGTCGTCACTGGGGCTGCTCACAACATTTCAAGCAACTGCATTTTGAATTGTGCTACTACAAGACGATCGAGTTTTGCATCGATGAAAAATTAGCCCGCTTCGATGCGGGCGCACAGGGCGAGCATAAGATCACGCGCGGATTCGAGCCGGTAAAAACGTGGTCAGCGCATTGGATCGCGGATCCGCGGTTTCGTGACGCGATTGCGGATTTTTTAGAACGCGAGAGCCAGCACATCGATCACTATGTGGATGAAATTTCAGGCCACAAGGCTTATAAACAGCAACCTACCCTCGATGACACGATCCGTATTTCCAGTTAAGGCCCCATCGATCAATCTTGGGTCGCATGAGTCACAACGCATCACTCGGCAACCGAATGTGGATTACTCGGCAAATCCCAAATACGATGCGCCAGAACAGCAACGCAATACCGACCGGTTGCGCACAGATCGGTGTTCGCAGAATTAAGTAAAAGTATTTCCGATCACCGATGGTCATGCGCACACCACTGTACTGGGTTCGAGACGAACGCTTTGACGATCAATTTCCGGATACCGCGCGTGCCTTATCTGAACCGAATGGTCTACTTGCGGCCGGCGGCGATTTATCCGTGGATCGGATCCTCGAGGCCTACAAGCAAGGTATCTTTCCCTGGTTTTCGGATGGACAGCCAATCTTGTGGTGGGCGCCCGATCCCCGATCGATAATGCGTCCAGATGAAATGAAAATATCTAGGTCATTGCGCAAAACACTCAAACGCGAGCCGTTTGTTGTAACGTTCGACAAAGCATTTGGCAAAGTTATCCGTGGCTGCGCCGCTCCACGAGGTGACCTTGCTGGTACGTGGATAACGCAATCCATGATCAATGCTTACGAAGCGCTGCATCGGCACGGTTATGCGCATTCGATAGAATGCTGGCTTGCCGAAGATCTCGTCGGTGGCCTTTACGGTGTCGCCTTAGGTCAGGTATTTTTTGGCGAATCAATGTTTAGTCGTGTTACAGATTCGTCGAAGGTTGCCATGGTCCACTTGCTTGCGCGACTCAACGAATGGGGGTACCAATTGATTGACTGCCAGGTGCACAACCCACATCTCGTATCACTCGGCGCGAAGACTATTAGCCGCGACGTATTTGGCGGCCTACTGGCGATGCATTGCGCGACTGAAGCAAGCGAACTGGCTTGGCTGAAAAGGCCCGTACAATGACGGAACCGCCGCGCGCCCAATCTCTAGGCTTTTTCACGACGCCGCCGCATGATTGTGGTTATTTGTCGGACCGTCGGGCCGTTACCCTGTTCGTCGATCCGCGTATCCGCCCCGATCGGACAACCTACTCACTGCTCTCACAGCATGGCTTCAGACGCAGTGGCGGGCACGTTTACCGGCCGAAATGTCCTGCTTGCGAAGCGTGCGTCCCCATTCGCATTCCAGTCGAAGATTTTAAGCCGCGGCGCACGCATCGTCGAAATTTGCGTTTAAACGCCGACGTCAGCACGACGTCTCGGCAGGCTGGGTTCGATCCCGAGCATTTCCGCCTATATCGCCGCTACATTAGCGCGCGCCATAGCGGCGGCGGCATGGAGAACCCTGATCCCGATACCTACATGGATTTCCTTACCGCGAACTGGGCCACTACGACATTTTACGAATTTCATCGCGGTAAAGATCTCGTTGCGGTCGCCGTCGTCGATCACCTTGACGACGCTTTGTCGGCCGTCTACACATTTTTCGATCCCGATCTGCCGTCACTTGGACTCGGACGTTTCGCCATTTTGCGCGAGATTGAAATAACCCGCGCCGCTGGCTTGAAGTGGCTGTACCTCGGTTACTGGATCGCAGAATGTCGAAAAATGGCCTACAAAACTGACTTCGTCCCGCATCAGTACTTCGTGAATGGTACTTGGCGCGACGCCATGCCATAAGAGAGCCATCCGGTCTCATTTCCGATTAAATTGCCAAAATAGAACGAGCCGTCCGAAGCGGCCCAGGTAGGGCTGATCCCATGCGCCTGACTCAGTTCGCAACAAGCCGCACGACTCGCCAATTAGGCTCAGAATTTCTCCGCTTTACGCTTCTCCACACAATAAGGCACAATGTCGGGCTGAATCAGTCGTAGAACGACTGCCTACCAACTCCAATACAAAGAGGTCGCATGGCGAAAGAAGAACATATTGAAATGCAGGGCACAGTGGTCGACATGCTGCCAAATACGATGTTTCGGGTCGAACTAGAGAACGGCCATATCGTCACTGCCCATATCTCCGGGAAGATGCGCAAGCATTATATTCGTATCCTGACTGGGGACACCGTTACCGTCGAACTCACCCCTTACGATCTAACGAAAGGCCGGATCAGTTACCGCGAGCGCTAACATCGAGCATCGACCTACTCCTCGATAAACGTCAACACAGTTGCTCAATCAGACGCCCAACGCCGATATTAATTAAACGGGCAGAAAACTCATACTCACCCCGATCGCGACGATAGGGATCGGGTACTTCCAGCTTTTTAAATCCACCCACGTCATCGAGCAACAGGCTGATGTTCAACGTGCTCTCGACGGGATGCGTTGCTTGCAAGTAATCGAGATGACCAAAGTCCATCGCGATAAAGTGGTCAAACTTTTTGAAATCTTCGAGTTCAAATTGCCGTGCCTGCAAGGTGCTAATGTCGGCACCATATTCCTGTGCTAATTCTATGGCATACGGCTCTGGCGGCTGGCCGACCATTGCATGCATTCCGGCCGAATCTATCACCGCGCGCTGATCCATCCCGGCTTCAACCAGGCGCGCTCTAAATATTCCCTCGGCGATCGGTGAGCGACAAATGTTGCCCGTGCATACGAAAATTATTCGTAACGGAGATTGAGCATTCACTGCGGCCCACCCCATCGTTCAAGAAGGCGATCGTAATCCGCTTGCGTATCGACACCGACCCCGCAATTAGCCACCGCATCCGCAACAATAATCACCGCATCGTTCGCCAAGGCGCGTAACTGCTCTAGCTTTTCGAGTCGCTCGATTTCTGCTACCGGAGTAGCAACAAATTGCTTAAGGTAACTCGCGCGATACGCATAGATTCCGACATGGCGCCGATATTCGGAGAACGTCGTTGAACGACTATCACGCAGAAACGGAATTGCAGCGCGGCTGAAATATAGCGCGCGCTGATCAGCGGTGCGCACAACTTTCACAATATTCGGATCATTAACATCGCGCTCCGACGATATGGGTTCACAAACACTCGCGATATCAGCGTTCGCGTTAGATTCCAATATTCCGGCAACTTGCCGTATTACGGAGCCCGGCAGCAAGGGCTCGTCACCTTGAACGTTGACGATGATCGTGTCCTCGGCCTCTCCCCTGTTCGCGACCGCCTCGGCGATCCGATCTGTTCCAGATTCATGCGTGCTCTGCGTATTCGCCACAATCGCACCAAAACGTATCGCCGCCTCAGCGATGCGACTGTCGTCGGTCGCAATGACGACGGCCTCAGCGCCACTCGCACGCGCATTATCGAAGACATGTTGGATGATTGGTTTTCCGCGGATCATCAGCAGCGCCTTGCCTGGCAAACGAGTCGATGCGTAGCGCGCTGGTATATAGACCTTAAACGGCATGGAGAGCGGCGCGAGAAATCATGGCTAGATTTTTACGAACCTATACCGGAAATATTGTCCAGATATGACATAGAAACAAACATCATCTATCAAACGCTTGCGATCGCCACGACTCACACTTGAGCTAACTCAGGCGCTCAATTTCGTCATCGCTGAGTTCGCGTGCCTCGTCTTCCAGCATCACTGGAATGTCGTCCCTGATCGGGTAGGCCAGTCGCGCTGATTTCGAGATTAACTCCTGCGCCGCTTTATCGTAGATTAGCGGTCCTTTTGTGACTGGGCAAACAAGTAGATCGAGTAATTTTTTATCCATGATCAGCTCCGCCAAAAACAATCGATAAGCGTTTGTTAAAAACCTCTGGAAGCTCCGCCGCAATAGGCACATACCAACACCGCGAGAGTCCAAGATGTTCGCACTTAACCGCATCTTTCTCCGTCATGAGTATTGGTAGATCGTTACCAAATTCGAAGTCCTTTTTTCGATAGCGGACGTGATCGCGAAACCGATGCGCCGTAACGCGGAAACCCTTGGCCCGTAACATTGAAAAAAATCGCTCTGGATTGCCGATACCGGCCACGGCATTCACTTCTTTAGGTGAAAATTCGGCCAAGGGGATCTCTTCATCGGAGTCCAATTTGCGCGCAATAGATGCAACATACTTCATGCTGAATTCGCCGCGTCCCGCGATCCCGTTAGTGACGATTAAGTCAACTGAGGCAAGTCGAGCAGCCGATTCGCGCAGTGGCCCGGCCGGCAAGGGACGACCATTGCCGATCCTGCGAATGCCGTCCACTACCGCAATTTCGAAATTGCGCCCGAGTGCGTAATGCTGAAGTCCGTCATCGGAAATAATGATGTCGCAGTCGGAATGCTTGAGCAGTGCTTCAACCGCGTCAGCCCGGCGCGGCCCGACCGCCACCGGGCACAATGCACGGCGTGCGACGATGATCGGTTCATCACCGACAACGGCAGGATCGCTGTCAGGTCGAACTTGTTGCGGCCAACTTTTCGCGCGACCTCGATAACCTCGTGCCACAACCCCGGGACGGTAACCGAGCGAGCGGAAATAACTCACCAACCAGATCACCAACGGCGTTTTCCCAGTTCCCCCACTGGTGATGTTGCCCACGATGACGACTGGCACGTCGGCGACGTAAGACGGTAGCAGGCCGCTCGTGTAGGCCAGCTTTCGCAAGCTCGTGCAACCACGATATATCCATCCTAGCGGGATTAACCCGTAGGAAGCCGGATGCTGTGCGTACCACACGCCTTCCATAAACTCTTCTAGTGACTTCACACTGACGAACCACAGGACCAATTTTTAAGTGTCATTGATCTTCGGAAATTTTTGTCGGGAATGTAATACGAGTTAAACCCACTTGGCGCGCAGCGTCCATCACAGTGATGACGGTTTGATGGGTCGCGCCAGCGTCAGCGCTAATGATCACCACGGGTTCGGCTTCCGCTGGGCGCACATCAATTAATGCTTGTTTAATCGTCGCGAGTTGCGTGTTGATTAGCGCGTTCCCATTGACGAAAAATCGCCCATTTGCATCAATCGCGACCTCGATTACGTCAATCGGATCCTCGCGCACTTCCGCACTCGCTTCGGGTAATGTTAATTCGATCTCAGATTCACGGATGAATGTCGTCGAAACCATAAAAAAAATCAGCAGCAAAAAAACGACGTCGATCAGCGGTGTCAAATTGACGTCGACTTCTTCTTCGCGTGGCGGTCTGAAATTCATATGTCGGTGACTTGTGCAGCTTCGCGTTCACGCGCCCCGCGCAAGGTTTCGACGAGCTTGAGCGCCTCTTGTTCCATCGCAACGACCAAGCCTTCGACGCGATTACGGAAGTATCTGTAGAGCATTAAAGTCGGGATCGCAACCGACAATCCCGCGGCCGTCGTAATCAAGGCCTCGGAAATTCCGCCCGCCAAAATCGACGCATCGCCGACACCCTGTGTTGTGATTGCGGCGAAAACCTTAATCATGCCGATCACCGTGCCAAGCAGGCCGAGCAGCGGACTCACTGCTGCGATCGTTCCAAGCGTGTTTAAATATCGAGCTAAATCATAGACGACGTGTCGACCCACCTCTTCGATACTCTCCTTCATGACTTCGCGCGCGTACGTTCGATTCACGAGTCCCGCGGCAAGCACTTTACCCAACGGAGAACCGTCGCGCAGCGATTCGATTCGACGGTCGTCCAGGACACCGGATTTCGACCATTGCCAAACCTGCGCGACTAAATTGTCCGGTGTGATCCGGCGCCGCTGTAGAGACCAAAACCGTTCCAACACAATCGCCATCGCGACAACTGAACAGATGAGGATCGGCAACATCATCCAGCCGCCGGCTTTTACGAATTCAAACACGTGTAATCGGATCTCCCGTTCGTTCGCATGGCTGCCCAGAAGCCTTTAGTAGAGCCGTGGGCGCCGTATGTTCCGCGACGTTGTTGACCTAAACGTCAAATTACCAACTGCAATGTTAGCCAGAGCTCACCACTCTTCGCGGGCTTTTTGTTGCTCAAAAATGAATTCGCCGTACGTTCAAATACGACATCACTTAGGGCCGCCTCGCCAAATTATCGATGTGCGAGTGGCAGGGCGAGACCATATCAGACGCGAAGAACGGCGGAAAGGCCAATCACCTCTCTCGCCGAAACCAAGCCCTCGTTGTTTAGGTCCAATGCCGCGCCGTCGATTTCACCTAAGCTCAGTGAGGTGATGCCAGTAGCGGCGGTAATTGACCCGATATCGCTCGGGAATACTGACTGCTTCTTTCACTTCAAATTCAATCGCGCCGCTGGTGCCCGTTGTAAGAACCGTTGCTCCCGACAACAAATAGCGCGTAACGATTTCCGGTCGGGGAAAATCGAATCGATTCCCGTAGCCGGCCGCGAACACGACATAATTTGGCGATACGGCACTGATGAATCGAGACGTTGACGACGTTGAACTGCCGTGATGAGGGGCCACCAACACATCCGCCAGCAACGTTACGTCGGGTGCGCTGACGAGATTGTTTTCAGCCGAGTCTTCAATATCGCCTGGTAATAGCACGGTGCCGCCGGGCGCCGTGATTCTAAGCACGCACGACAGATTGTTGCGCGAGCCCTCGGTGCCGGAGGCGGGGTATAAAAAGGCGAAGTCAACGCCGTCCCACTGCCATCGCTCACCCGCACGACAAGTTTGGTGCGGAACCTGGATATCGTGGTTCGGACTCACAACGATCGCGCGAATGGGAAATGCGGCAGCCAATGCTGGCCAACCGCCAGCATGATCGTTGTCGGCATGACTGAGGACAACGCGGTCGATTTCGCGCACGCCCCGACTGCGCAAGAACGGTGTGAGTATCGTTTGGCCAGCGGAATAATCACCAAACGCAGGCCCTGTATCGTAAATCAGAGTTTTGCTCGCTGTTTCGACCACGACCGCGAGGCCTTGTCCAACATCGAGGACGGTGACTCGGAATTGAGCGCTTGAGAGAGTTTCGCGCTCGCCCAACAGGAGGACCGAAAGAAGAACCATACTCACAAACCAGCGACTGCTTAGCACTGGGATCACGAGGACTAAAACACCGAGCGCCGCGAGTCCGGCCGTTAGTGGCGTGGGCGCAACGGGTAGCTCGATTGCGCTCAAGTGAGATGCGAGCCACTCGAGCAATAGCCATAATTGATCCCAAATCCAGGCGGCACTGGTCCAGCATAATTTCGCCGCACTGAAATTAATCGGCAGCGCCGCGATCCCGACGATGACTAGAGGCACGATCGTCATCGTGACGATCGGTACCGCAATTAAATTGGCAACTGGAGATGCCATCGGCACACTTTGATACAGAATCCCAAGTACCGGTGTGAGACCGAGTGCTAAGTAGAGATGGACTCTTAGCAAGCGGCGCGCCACGTTACCTGCAGGTCCTGCGGTCGTGGTGATCAATAACAACCACCCCACAGCGCAAAACGATAGCCAATAGCTGGAGCTGAGTAGTGCGAGCGGGTCGATAACGGCGACTGCTGCGAGCGCGATAAAAAATGCGTCTGCTGAAATGGCTCGTCGTCGCCAATACACACAGGCCATCGCGACGCCGAACATGACCAATGCACGCTCAGCTGAGGTTGGAAATCCCGCCAGTGCGGCATACCCCATAGCGACCAATAGTGCGCAAATCGCGGCAGGACGCTGCACTGGCCATTGGCGACTTGGCGGCGCGGCAAGTCCAATCGTCCAGTGCGCCAACACGAATGTGGCGCCCGCGATTAACGAAATATGCAAGCCGGAAATAGCGAGCAAATGCGCCGTACCCGTATCACGGAGTACGTCCCATTGGTGAGTACTTAACGCGGATCTTTGCGCGACCGACAGCGCGAGCACGATGCCGTGTTGGTTGGCGTTCGGTAACGCGTCGCGAATACGCGAGGCGATGGGCTGGCGGATCTGATTTACCGACCAACGATTCGTGTCGGGTTCGCATCGATTACTTGGATGCTCGACGACATAGCCCGTCGCCGACACGCGTTCCGTGAACAACCACTTCTCGCGGTCGAATCCGCCTGGGTTTTGCACCCCGTGTGGAACTTTTAAGCGGACCTTCAATTCGCACTTGCTGGCGAGCGTTAGCGATTGCGGCGGGTCGTACCAGTTGAGTTGCAGACGCGCTAAATTCAGTGTCTGGTCACGCCCAGTCTTACTCGTCAGGACATCTAATACCATGCGACTCGCGGACGCATAGGCAGACGGTTGTTCATTGATCCTACCGATTACGGTAACGATTGCGCCTTCATATTGAGGATCCAGACGTTGTTGCAAAACACTATCAGCGCGCCACATAGCCCATAAGAAACCAAGCGCGCAGCACGCGAGCACTCTCAACCAAAGAGGCCCGCATAGACTGCACAGGGACGGCAGTACCATGAGATAGACGATGCAGTGCGGAATACTTGGCATGGTGTGAAAAACCACGATGCCACAAACTACGGCTAAACATAGGCTTCGCATGAATGTCATCCTTGACGTTCTTCACGACCGGCTAAAACCGGATAATCGAATTGACGTGCGCGCTAACCCCTATCGCGCTTATCATGTCCTCGGGTGTCGCGCGCTAGCGGGAACGTCCGGGGCCCAACTTTAGCACTATTGTAAGTTCTGCATGTCGATGTCTGTTAGCCCAAAAACTTTTCTGAGAAAATTTTTCGCGACGCGGCGCAAGAAAATGCCAACCACGCGTTTTGGCTGGCTGGGTCGGCGCATGCACGATCCAAACCTGTGGCATTTCGGACGGCGTTCAGTCGCCGGCGGCGTCGGGGTCGGGCTGTTTTTATCGTTCGTTCCCATTCCGATTCATATGGTACTGGCTGTTCCTTGTGCAATTGTGTTGCGAATTAATCTACCTGTCACATGGGCTGCGGTCTGGGCGACGAATCCCGTAACGTTCGCGCCGATGTTTATTTTTGCCTTCAAAGTAGGGGCTTGGATCACGGGCTACGAAAGTGAGGCTTCTGGGATCCCCTTTACGGCAACGTTTGACGGCTTGGCTGCAGCATTCGGCGACATATGGTATCCACTGATCATCGGGTGTTTCATTTGCGGTGCCAGCGCTGGCGCCATCGGCTATCTGCTCGTCCGCGGATGGTGGAGGTTTCACCTCGTCAGCCTACGACGCAAACGGATCCGTCGGGCACAACAATAGTCGCGACTATGCTTGAATTAGTCCGTCCTCAAGTACGATAACTCGGTCCATCGCGGCGGCGATTTTATCGTCATGAGTCACGATGACTAATGCCGCACCGGTATCTCGGCGTAGGATTAGCATCGATTCCAGCGCTTGTTCGGCACTCGCACGATCCAGGTTTCCCGTTGGCTCATCGGCAAGTACACATTTCGGATTCGACACCACGGCCCGCGCTATCGCAGTTCTCTGCCGCTCGCCGCCGGACAGCTCCCCCGGTCGATGCTCGAACCGGTGAGCGAGCCCGACCCGCGTGAGACACTTGCGCGCCCTCGATTCACTCTCTTGTACATTCACGCCGCCGATGAGCAACGGCATTGCGACGTTTTCCAGCGCGGTGAATTCGGGTAACAAATGATGGAATTGGTAGACGAATCCTAGATCGCGGTTACGCACCTCGCCGCGCTCCGTTTCTCGTAACGTCGCCAAGTCGCGGCCACACACCTCCGCGCGACCGCCACTCGGTTCGTCCAACCCCCCAAGGATATGCAGCAACGTACTTTTCCCGGAACCGGACGCGCCAAGTATCGCAATTGTTTCACCCCGTTCGACTCGTACGGAAATCCCCTTGAGTACTTCGACATCAAGCACGCCATCGTGAAAGCGTTTGGTCAGGTCAAATGTTTCCAAGACAGCATCAGTCATAACGAAGTGCCTGTGCCGGCGCAGTGCGGCTCGCGAGTAATGCCGGATACAGCGGTGCTAGCAAGCATAATATAAGGGCCACTCCAACAGCTGTTAAGACGTCACGAAACTCGATTTCTGATGGTATTTCGCTAATGTAATAAACCTCCGGCGACAATATTTTAAAATGCAAGAACGTTTCGATCCCGCCGACGATAAACTGGACATTACTGGCCAAGACTAAACCGAGCGCTAGACCGAGTACGATCCCCGAGATACCGATCAGGCCACCGTGAATAAAAAACACGAGGATGATTTTTTTCTTCGTCAGACCAAGCGTTTGCAAAATTGCAATTTCGCTCGTCTTCTCCGATACGACCATGACCAAAGTCGAAACAAGATTAAATGCGGCAACTGCTATGGTGAGTGCCAAAATAATAAACATGACAATTTTTTCGGTCTTTAACGCCTTAAACAAATTAATATTCGTTTCCGTCCAGTCGATCACCTTGACCGGATCGTCGGTTCGCGAAGACAACAACTGCGCGATTTCTTGGCCAATGGCTGGCGCGTCGAATGGATTATCTACGGTCAGGCGAATGCCGGTGATTTGGTCACCATAGCGAAACATCTTTTTTGCGTCGTCGATATGAATAAGGGCGAGCGACGTGTCATCGTCCTGCACGCCGGCCTCGAAGATGCCGATGACATCGTAGCGTCTTAACCGCGGCACCATACCCGCTGGAGTACGCATTGGCTCGGGTGCGATTAAGGTTACTCGAGATCCAACTCGCGCCTGCAAAGCGTCAGCCAATCCACGACCTAGAACGATGTCAAATGAACCTGGTTTCAAATTCATGTCACCATCGATAATTTTTTGCGCGACGATGCTAACTTTCTCTTCAGCACCAGGTAATATTCCGCGGACAACCGCGCCTTGGACATTGTCGTAATGTGTTAGCATCGCTTCGCGACGAATATACGGCGCGCTCGCAAGGACACCGGCTTGCTGATCCGCTCGATCGGCCATTGTTTGCCAGTCCGATAGCACGCCGCGCTCTGTCGTCACCACGACGTGTGCCGCCATCCCGAGGATTCGATCACGTAATTCACCTTCGAAGCCGTTCATGATGGACAAGATCGTGATCAACGCGGCGACGCCGAGCGCGACACCGAGCATCGCGATTGCAGATATCAAGGAAACAAAATGAATGCGACGCTTGGCGCGCGTATAACGCCACCCAAGGTAAGCTTCGACTGGCGTAAACATATCGGCTGATTATAGCGGAAAGACTCTGACAGGAGCTTGGGGATGGAGAATTCTCTCATGCCAAATATTCTGGCGATCGAAACGGCAACCGAGGCGTGCTCGGCGGCGTTGCTGATCGACGGGAAGCGCACGGCGCGCTTCGCAATTGCACCGCGGCAGCATACCGACTTAATTCTTCCCATGATCGACGAGCTACTGCATGAGGCTCGCCTATCCGTGTGCGATCTTGATGCGATTACATATGGCGCCGGCCCTGGCTCATTCACGGGTGTACGAGTGGCCACCTCGATTACGCAGGGGCTCGCGCTCGCACACGATATTCCGGTCATAGCGCTATCGTGTTTAGAAATACTCGCGATCGGCGCAGCCCGAACTCATCAATGCGTAACCGTCGCCACAGTGATGGATGCACGCAAAGCGGAAATATATTGGGCCGTCTACGCAATCGAGCCGGGAACTGGGCGCGCAAGGTGCCTGGTCCCTGACACACTCTGTCGACCTGAAGAATTTGTTTACCCGAACGATCGGCACTGCGTTGTGGTCGGTTCGGGTTGCAAGTTGTATCGCGACCAACTCATCGACGGCGGGGTTCCGATAGCAATGCTGATGGACGATCCTATCTATCCACACGCAATTGATGCTTTGGATTCAGCACAATTCGCCTTGCACGCCGGTCAAACGATTGCTGCCGAATTTGCGGCACCGATTTATTTGCGCAATACCTTGTAAGCGACGTGCCGATCAGGCGTTCCGGTGATTTTTAGCAAGCCGCACGACATGCGTGCTCAGCTCGCCATCCCCTGAGAGTCGCAGATGCCGAAAGCCTGGTGCTAGCGGTGCTAGCGCGAAATCACGTGAACGAGCTTCAAATTGAACGCAGGTGGAAGGGGTTGCCAAAAGACGAACGCCGTTGCGATAACTGTCATAATTTTGGTGTACGTGGCCCCAGACAACACAGCGAACGTGCGCATGCTGGTCGACAACGGACCAAAACGCAGCGGCGTTTCTTAAGGTCATCGTATCGATCCATCGACTGTCCATGGGTACCGGATTGTGGTGCAGAACAACGATTGTGGGCATGCCCGCATGAGCGCTCAAACACCGTTCGAGTCGAAGCAATTCACTTTCTCGTAGGGCACCGTAGGCCGCCCCAGGCACCGCTGAATCCAGCAATATGACCTGCCATTGCGTGGTAACTATGTCCCCACAATATTGCCAACCCGCCGTATTGACGATGGGTTCCATGCGCGTCGCGACATCGTGGTTACCGGGGAGGCACGCGACTGTGGTGTTCAGCGCAGCCAGTTGCCCGATTAACCAGTGATAGGCGCCCTCCTCCGATTCGGCCGCCAAATCGCCGGTCACCAGCACGAGATCGAAATTGACTGGCGAGTTTAAGACGAGGTCTAGGACCTTAAGAAAACTCGCTGATGTATCCATTCCACCTAGCCTACCGGCTGGATCTGCAAAAATATGGGTGTCGGTAATTTGCAGGATGTTCAGTTCAAATTTATTCATCGGCTTACTCTAGCAGCGAATCGACAATTTGCCGCCTAGCAGCCTCATTTGGAGGCACTACTGGTCGCATTTAGAGAGCCGCTAAGGCACACCAGGCGGTTCGTCCTAAGCCGCTGATTCTGCCTCGAAAACCCAATTTATCCCCAGTTTTTACCCACACTGTCCCCAAGTTGTTGTATGGTTCCTACACAGGGGGTGCACATCATGTTGTGGTATTTTTACGCCTTGACCACATTTTATTGTGGTGATATACAATCGTTTACAAAGAAAATATAAATATTTCGGCAAGCCCGTTCACCGGACTGTCACGGAATAAACAACAAGCAAACCTGAGGAGGGAGCATGGAGCTAGAGAATTCGGCAGTATCACGCAGAAATATTGAATCGCCGGCGTTAACTACGCCAGTTTCTGCACCCATGACTGCCGCAATAATAGCCACAAGTCCAGGTGAATTTCGCGTGATCCGCCGCAATGGGAAGGTTACTTCATTTGACGCCGACAAAATCAAGGTAGCCATTACAAAAGCTTTTCTAGCGGTCGAAGGCAACAACGCCGCCGCCTCGACCCGGATACACGAAACTGTCGATCGCATCACGAATTTAGTGGTTCAGGCAATTACCAGAAGAATGCCATCCGGCGGCTCGGTCCACATCGAAGATATTCAGGACCAAGTCGAATTGGGTTTGATGCGCGGCGAAGCGCATAAAGTCGCCCGAGCCTATGTGCTTTACCGCGAAGCACGCGCACGGGAACGGGATGCCAAAGTCACACCCAGCGAGAAGGCCAGAGCGCATTCCGGCTTGAACGTCACACGCGCGGACGGGAGTAAAGTCGCCTTAGATGAAAATCGTATGGTGCGCTTGGTAACAGAAGCCTGCCAAGACATCGAAGACACCGATCCAGAAGGGGTAATCACCGAAACGAAACGATCGTTGTTTGACGGCGTCGCTGAAGACGATGTCTCGAAAGCTCTGATAATGAGCGCGCGTACATTCATCGAACGTGAGCCAAACTACACTTACGTGGCTGCACGATTGTTACTTGATACCTTGCGCCACGAAGCGCTGAGCTTTGTGACGAAATTAGAACAGCACGCGACTCAAGAGGAGATGACCGAACGTTATCCCCATTATTTCGAAGCCTATATAAAGCAAGCCATCGACGTGGAACTGATGGATCCGCGCCTCGGCAATTTTGATCTGAAACGTCTGGGTGCTGCAATTAAACCAGAGCGCGACTTCCAATTTACCTATCTCGGTTTGCAAACGCTCTACGATCGCTATTTCTTGCAACACCAAGGCGTCCGATTCGAGCTCCCGCAGGTGTTTTTCATGCGCGTCGCCATGGGGCTCGCCATTAACGAACTCAATACCGAAGATTGGGCGATCAAGTTCTACGACTTATTGTCGTCGTTCGATTTCATGAGCAGCACGCCTACCTTATTCAATTCGGGCACCCTGCGACCCCAATTATCATCTTGTTACCTCACTTCAATACCGGACGATCTCGACGGCATTTTCAGTGCCATGAAAGACAACGCGCTGCTTTCGAAATTTGCCGGTGGCTTAGGTAACGACTGGACACCCGTGCGAGGAATGGGCGCGCACATCAAAGGCACAAACGGAAAGTCGCAAGGCGTCGTACCATTTCTAAAAGTGGCAAACGACACAGCGGTAGCCGTGAATCAAGGGGGTAAACGCAAAGGCGCAATGTGCGCGTACCTTGAATCATGGCACGTAGATTCAGAAGAATTCTTCGAACTACGCAAGAATACAGGCGACGATCGACGCCGCACACACGACATGAATACGGCCAACTGGATCCCCGATCTATTCATGAAACGAGTCTGTGAAAACTTAAACTGGACATTATTTTCGCCGGATGAAGTACCTGAACTGCACGATCTTGTTGGACAGGCATTTGAGCAGAAGTACGTCGAGTACGAAGAAAAAGCAGCCCGTGGCGAAATCCGCAATTCAAAGACCATTCGCGCAGTCGATCACTGGCGAAAAATGCTCGCCATGCTCTTCGAAACAGGGCATCCGTGGATCACGTTCAAAGATCCTTGCAATCTTCGCTCGCCGCAGCAGCACGCCGGCACCGTGCATAGCTCAAACCTGTGCACGGAAATTACGCTTAATACGTCTCCGAACCACGAAATCGCGGTCTGTAATTTAGGTTCGATAAACCTCGCGCAACATGTCACTGCGGACGGCATCGACATGGAAAAATTGCGTGTTACGGTCGACATAGCGATGCGCATGTTAGACAACGTGATTGACTACAACTACTACAGTGTATCGACGGCGCGGGCGTCAAATTTACGCCATCGCCCGGTCGGCATGGGCATTATGGGGTTCCAGGACGGACTCTATAAAGTGAATATTCCTTATGCTTCTAACGAAGCAGTGGAATTCGCGGATCGCTCAATGGAGGCGGTTAGCTATTTCGCTATCAATGCATCGTGCAACCTCGCAGGCGAACGCGGCACCTACGCGAGCTTTGAAGGTTCGCTGTGGAGCCAAGGCATATTGCCGATCGACTCGATTGATCTACTTGAACAGGGGCGCGGCGGATATTTGGATATGGATCGTTCGACGACGCTAGATTGGGACGCCTTGCGTGAACGAGTCGTGAGCGTCGGCATGCGCAACTCTAACTGCATGGCGATCGCACCGACAGCGACAATTTCTAATATTTGTGGTGTTAGTCAATCGATAGAACCGACATATCAAAATTTGTTCGTGAAGTCGAATCTGTCCGGTGATTTCACGGTCATCAATATGGCATTGGTTGCGAAATTGAAAGAACGTGGATTGTGGGACGAAGTCATGGTCAACGATCTCAAGTACTACGATGGCAGTATCGCGAGTATCGATCGCATCTCAACAGATATTAAGCAGCTATTTGCTACAGCTTTCGAAGTTGACCCGAGATGGCTGGTGGAGGCCGGATCGCGCCGACAAAAGTGGCTTGATCAAGCTCAGTCGCTGAACCTCTATATGTCCGAACCGAACGGTACGAAGCTAGATAATTTATACAAACTCGCGTGGGTTAGAGGTCTGAAAACAACTTATTACCTACGCACCTTAGGCGCAACTCATGTAGAGAAAAGCACCTTAGCGGACGGCAAATTGAATGCGGTTCCAGGCAACATCAGTACGAGTGGGCAACCGACTGTATGTTCAATACTGGATCCAGATTGCGAAGCCTGCCAATAACAACAACGATGAATAACCGAAATGAGGACGCCTAGATGCTGAATTGGGAAGATCCGATCAAGCAATTTAAATCGCCGGCCGCCGGACAACGGGCGACTGCTATGCTGGCCAGCGAAGCGCTCGCTGCGGTCGAACGAATCGAGACCAAGCAAAAAGCTGCGGCTGAACCTGTGATCCATGACGCTGCACCGGCAGAAGCAATCGGTGTCACGGGACTAGAACAAGTTGAATTCGGGGCACAACGACTTGCCGTAGACGACAAACAAATGATTAATTGTCGTGCTGACGTCAATCAACTCGTACCGTTTAAATACAAGTGGGCCTGGCAGAAATATCTTGATGGTTGTGCAAACCATTGGATGCCCCAAGAAATAAACATGACCGCGGATATTCAGTTGTGGAAAAGCAAGGATGGCTTAACTGAAGACGAGCGAACGGTTATTAAGCGCAACCTAGGATTCTTCTCGACTGCAGATTCGCTGGTTGCGAATAATCTCGTACTTGCCGTCTATAGACACATCACCAACCCGGAATGCCGTCAGTACCTGTTGCGTCAAGCATTTGAAGAAGCATTGCACACGCATGCTTATCAATATTGCGTAGAAAGTCTTGGTCTCGATGAAGCCGAAATTTTCAACATGTATCGCGAGCTGCCAGTGATTCACAAGAAAGCACAGTGGGCGATGCGCTTTACGGATAGCTTAGGCGATGCCAATTTTCACACTGGCACCGTGGCCGCGAACCAACGATTACTGCGCGACCTCATCGCGTTCTACGTCGTATTTGAAGGCATATTTTTCTATGTCGGTTTTGTGCAGATCCTATCAATGGGTCGCCGCAACAAGATGAGTGGTGTCGCTGAGCAATTCCAGTACATATTGCGCGATGAATCCATGCATATGAATTTCGGAATCGATGTCATCAATCAGATCAAAGTGGAAAACCCTGAAATCTGGACCGAAGAATTCCAGGTAGAGATGGCGCAACTTATTCGAGAAGCGGTTGATCTGGAAATTGAATATGCGCAAGACAGTATGCCGCGCGGTGTATTGGGCTTGAACGCAGCAATGTTCGAAGAATATTTACATTTCATAGCGAACCGACGTTGTTCGCAAATTGGCTTACCTGAGCAAGTGCCAGGAGCCACTAATCCATTTCCGTGGATGAGTGAAGTAATGGATCTCAAAAAAGAGAAAAATTTCTTCGAGACTCGTGTGACGGAATATCAGACGGGCGGCGCGCTTAGCTGGGACTAATTGGGCATTAGACCAGACCTCCTCGCATGGAGCTAAGACGTGCTGCATTGGCCGGTACCTAGCCTAGCTCGGTACCGGCTTTTTTTTAACTCATATACTTCAACTAGCCCAAGGCCATCGTCGCACCCGAATTGCTGCGCAGGCGGCGCATTAATCGCCGCTCGCCGTTTCGTCACGCAAAATTCCTGACAACCATCTTATACCCACGACTGATCCGCAACCGCCGGGGCGTTACGCAGTGACGCGAACTCCGCACGATATAGTCGCTTGTTGCAAAAACAATAGAATGTTTTCGTGACTATTCGCCTCTAACGATCCAACGCTATTTTTGAAAACTACGCGCCCGGAAATTGGCGAAACGATACTGGCAACTAGTGTACCGGTTCGAACGCTGTGCTAGTGTTGCAGCTATCTCGTACGGTAGCCGGAAGCGTGCTTGAGAGGATATCCAACAATCATCACAACGACGCGTCGATAATCGTGAAGAAACGAATCCGTTCCGGAGTAATTAATTGTCAATCACCTTGGCGCGTAGAGAATCAGCGTCCTGCACTACATCGCGGCTGGCTCAACGCAGCCATCTGCAAAATCGCTCAGCCGATCATGTTCGCTGCAAATACAAAATCCGCGGCGATCAGTTCGGCACCGCACAACTGCCGCTGCCTGATGCATCGCGGGTCCGGACGACTCGATCTGTCGTTCATTTATAGCAAACCGTTTCGGCTCGAACGCTCTATCGTGTTGCGCTTGCTTCGCGCGATCAATCGGTCCAGCCTAACGAAATGCCGACATCTAACATCACGAGCAACTCGAGATATTACGTGAATCCATGACGAAAGCTTATCGACGATACAAGGGACAGCAACGCGGCCGAGAAATCGACGATGCCGCATTAAACGAGATCCGCGACCTGTTGGGCGCAGACAAGCCGCGACGAGATTTGCTCATTGAATACCTTCATCTGATCCAAGATAAATTCGGTTGTATTCATAGTTCGCATTGCGTCGCGCTGGCCCACGAAATGAAACTTTCTAGCGTGGAAGTCTACGAAGTAGCGACGTTCTATCACCATTTCGACGTCGTTAAGGACGATCAAGCAGCGCCGGCGCCGATCACTGTTAGAGTTTGTGATTCGGTAAGCTGTTCGTTATTCGGTTCAAATCAGTTACGCACCGAATTGATCGCCAAGCTCGAACCCGGTGTGCGCGTACAGGCCGTGCCCTGCGTCGGGCGCTGCGCAAACGCACCGGTCGCGGTAGTCGGTGCAAATGCGATCGAAAGCGCGACTGTCGATTCGGTACTCTCAGCAGTACTTTCGCGGGAAGTCGAAGCAGTTCCAACCCAACACAAACACTACGCACAATATTGCGAAGACGGTGGCTATGCTTTACTGCGCAGGTGTCATGCCGAGGCAATGACACGCGACGATCTAATCGACGAACTGAAAAATGCCGGGCTCCGCGGACTGGGCGGTGCCGGTTTTCCTGCAGGGTCGAAATGGTCAATCCTCCGTGGGCAACCAGCGCCGAGACTCGTCGCGGTGAATATCGACGAAGGAGAACCCGGAACGTTTAAGGATAGGCACTACCTCGAACGGGATCCGCATCGTTTTATCGAAGGCATGCTGATCGCTACCTGGGCAATCGAGGCGAGTGCGTGTTACATCTATATCCGCGACGAGTACACGGCTTGCCGTTTAGCACTTGAGCAAGAACTAACGGCGCTGCGCGCAAACCCACCTTGTGAACTGCCGCTGATCGAATTGCGTCGCGGTGCCGGTGCGTACATCTGCGGCGAAGAGTCGGCGATGATTGAATCTATTGAAGGCAAACGAGGCCTACCGCGTCTACGTCCTCCCTACGTTGCCGAAGTCGGACTATTCGCCCGACCGACACTCGAGCACAACATGGAAACGCTGTATTGGATCCGGGATATTATCGATAACGGTGCGGCTTGGTTTACATCAAACGGGCGACGCGGTCGCACCGGGCTGCGCTCGTTCTCGGTTAGTGGTCGAGTTAGCAATCCCGGCGTTCATCTAGCGCCAGCCGGAATTTCGGTGCGCGAGTTAATCGACGAATACTGTGGCGGCATGCTCCCCGGGCATGAATTTTATGCTTATTTCCCTGGCGGTGCATCGGGTGGAATACTCCCTGCCGCGCTTGGCGATGAAGCACTCGATTTCGAAACGCTGCAAGCACTGGGTTGCTTCATCGGATCCGCCGCCGTGATCATCCTTTCCAATCACGACAGCGCGCGCGACGCGGCACTAAACGCCATGCGTTTTTTCAAGCATGAATCATGCGGCCAGTGCACGCCCTGCCGGGTCGGTACAGCAAAGGCCGTCGACCTTATGGAGCGATCCGAATGGGACAAACCGCTATTAGAAGAACTTGCCCAAGCGATGCAAGATGCGTCGATATGCGGACTCGGACAAGCAGCGCCAAACCCATTGCGTTGTGTGATCAAGTATTTTCCACAGGAATTCAGTTAAGCGATGGCTACGCAAAACAAAACGGTCGCTTTTGAACTCGATGGGCTAACTGTGAAGGCACATGCGGGCGAGACCATTCTGCAGGCGGCGCTAAGGGTCGGGATAGAGATCCCACATTTGTGTTTCAAAGAAACTTATCGAGCAGACGGTAACTGTCGTGCCTGCGTGGTCGAGATTAATGGGGAACGAAGCTTGGCACCGTCGTGCTGTCGTACTCCAAGCGCTGGAATGACCGTTACGTCGAATAGCGGCCGCGCACGACACTCGCAACGGATGGTGCTGGAATTACTTAAATCGGATATGCCGACGTCGATGCGCTCGCCCTACACGCCAACATCCGAACTCGATCATTGGTGCGAAGTTTTGGGCGTGTCGCGATCGAGATTCGGTCGGCGCGTTCAGCCTGAACGAGACATTTCAAATCCCGCAATTGCAGTCAATTTAGACGCCTGTATTCAATGCACGCGCTGCGTGCGTGCGTGCCGTGAAGAACAAGTTAATGATGTGATCGGTTTCGCGTTTCGCGGCTCAGCAGCGCAGATCGTATTTGATTTAGACGATGCAATGGGCGACAGCATCTGCGTCAGTTGTGGGGAATGCGTGCAAGCGTGCCCGACGGGTGCACTGATGCCGGCCGCGGAGATCGGTAATACGATCGTGGATCGAGTGGTGGAATCTGCCTGTCCGTATTGCGGCGTCGGCTGTCTGCTTAATTACCACGTTAAAAACGAACGTATTCAATTTGTCCAAGGGCGCGATGGCCCGTCTAATCGAAGTCGCTTGTGCGTCAAAGGTCGCTACGGATTCGACTACGTGCATAACCCGGAACGGCTCACTAGACCGCTGCTTCGTCGTCAGGGTGTCACAAAAACGAGCGACATCCTGTCCCCTGCAGATATTAATAAGACATTTCGTGAAGTGTCGTGGGACGAAGCCTTGGATTTCGCGGCAACGGGATTCACTAGAATTCGACACGCGGCAGGACCATCGGCACTGGCTGGCTTCGGCTCGGCGAAGGGCTCAAATGAAGAGGCTTATTTATTTCAGAAACTGATCCGCACTGGCTTTGGCACGAATAACGTCGATCATTGCACGCGCTTATGTCATGCCTCCTCGGTCGCTGCGATGTTAGAAACCATCGGTTCAGGATCCGTATCGAATCAAGTGGCTGATGTGAGTGAAGCAGATGTAATTTTGATCATTGGTGCGAAACCGAGCGCCAATCATCCAGTCGCAGCAACGTTCATGAAGAACGCAGTAAAAAACGGCAAAACCCTAATTGTTCTTGATCCGTACCGATCAGATCTTGCGCGCCACGCGGATCATTTTTTGCAGTTCCGCTCGGATACCGACGTTCCCTTGCTGAACAGCATGATGCATACAATTATCGAAGAGCAGCTGCATAATCTCGAGTACATCGAAAAATATACTGAAGGCTTTGACGCCTTGCGCGAGGGCGTTAAAGAATACAGCCCCGAGGCGGTCTCGCTGATTTGCGGTATTGATGCTCCGACGATCCGCGAGGTGGCGAGAATCTACGCAAGATCAAAAGCCTCGATGATCTTTTGGGGTATGGGCATATCGCAACATATCCACGGCACCGATAACGCACGTTGTCTGATATCACTTGCACTATTAACGGGGCAAATCGGCCGACCCGGTTGCGGTTTGCATCCGTTGCGTGGGCAAAATAATGTCCAAGGCGCGTCCGACGTGGGGCTAATTCCAATGGTCTTCCCGGATTATCAGCCGGTGCAGAACGACGCAATCCGCGCACGCTTCGAGTCGTTGTGGGGCGTGGCCCTAGATCCAAAACCCGGACTTACCGTCGTCGAGATTATGCACGCCGTCCATGCCGGCAAGTTGCACGGTATGTACATCATGGGTGAAAACCCAGCGATGTCCGATCCGAATCTGAATCACGCGCGCGCGGCGCTCGCCAAACTAGAACACCTGGTGGTCCAAGATATTTTCCTAACCGAGACGGCCGGATTCGCCGATGTGGTGTTACCTGCTTCGGCCTTTCCAGAGAAAACCGGAACATTCACTAACACGGATCGTCGCGTCCAGCTCGGTCGCCAAGCCATCCCTTGCCCAGGAGACGCACGACACGATCTTTGGATCATCGGGCAACTCGCGAACCGGCTCGGTCTAGACTGGAACTACACAGACCCATCAGAAGTTTTTAGCGAAATGCGGCAAGCGATGCCGAGCATCAATGGCATTACCTGGGAGCGGCTACAAGAAGAGCATTCGGTAACGTACCCGTGCAAAAACGAGGGCGATGCTGGAGAATCCATTTTATTTCGCGATGGATTTCCCACGCCGAATGGCCGGGCAAAATTCGTTCCAGCCACTTACACCCATGCAGCAGAACTGCCCGACGGTGACTACGATTTCATCCTCATCACGGGACGACACTTAGAGCACTGGCATACGGGAAGTATGACCCGTCACGCGAGCGTGCTAAATGCGATTGAACCTGAACCCGTAATTTCAATTCATCCCTTGGACATGCAAGATAGAAACATAAGCCCCGCTGGTTTCGTACGACTACAATCACGGCGCGGAGAACTTGTCGCGCGAGTGCGCTCAGACCTAGGCTTGCAACGAGGATCCGTGTTTATGGCTTTTTGCTATGTCGAAGCGGCAGCCAATCTTTTAACAGTAGAGGATCTTGACCCGTATGGGAAAATTCCTGAATTTAAGTTCTGCGCGGTCCGGGTATCCGCCGCTCCGAACACAAATTCGGAAATCTAATACTGGGGGCCCCGCCAACTGCAACACAGATGCGTTCCTACACTTCTACAATTGCTTTCCGATAAATGCGAACCTAACCGACGTACCGAATTAAATAGCCTGTGCTACGACGTTGCCTTGTCGACTGCTTAAACTGAGGCGACGCTTATCAGCGCGCCCAATTTTTGGGTCCACTGCAATTACAAGAACTGCCTCGATTGGAAAATGGACGACCTAGTGATTGAGCGATTCGTGATCGTCAAATCGGACGAAGCTATTCAGCAAATCGACGAGTCCTGGCGACACGAATTCGAACTAGATTAATGGGATACCGCTGTGCATGAAATATCTGAACTTCAATGCAGCAGATTGAGCCGCAGATTTGGGCTATCGCAAAACACCCTTTCTACTATAATCGCTCACCCGGATTCGACAAAAACGTCCACGAACCACGGCTAACAGAAACCGAATCCCTAAATAAACGCAAACGGCTCAATAACACAATCAAGAACCATCCACGTGCTCTTTAACTCGTACATATTCATCTTTTTGTTTCTTCCCGTCACGTTTTTCGTGTATCGCGCGCTAACTTTGCGGGCAAATTACGCTTGGGCCTTGAATTGGTTAGTTATCGCTTCGATCTTTTTCTACGGTTAGTGGAATCCCAAATATGTACCGCTAATTGTGGTATCGATGCTCGTCAATTTCCTTCTTGGAGAATCGATTCACAAATCATTGGAGCGGAAGCGTAAACCAGAAGTGAACAAGCTGCTGTTCCTCGGCGTATTTTTTAATCTTCTGCTTCTCGGATATTTCAAGTACGCGAATTTTTTCGTCGATTCGCTGTCCGCACTGAGCCGCTTAAACATCCAGCTCGAGACGATCGTTTTACCGTTAGCCATTTCGTTTTTTACCTTTCAGCAAATCGCCTATTTAGTCGACGTCGCCCGGGGCGACTCGGAGAAATACGCGTTTCGAGATTACGCGCTTTTCGTTACCTTTTTCCCACAATTAATTGCCGGCCCGATCGTCCACCACCGTGAAATGCTACCCCAGTTCATGGACAAGGATCGCCGTTATATCAGCGAGGACGTTGCGATAGGTTTGGTAATTTTCTCCCTTGGCTTATTCAAAAAAGCGGTGCTCGCCGACGGAATCGCCGCCTATGGATCGCCCATATTCGACCGCGCCGCGGCCGGCGAACCGATCAGCATGTTGCTCGCGTGGGGAGGGGCGCTCTGCTACACGTTTCAGCTGTATTTCGACTTTTCTGGTTATTCTGATATGGCCATTGGCGCGGCGCGCATTTTCGGCATCACACTTCCGATGAATTTCAATTCCCCGTATAAGGCGAACTCAATAGCTGAATTCTGGCGGCGTTGGCATATGACACTCTCGCGCTTTCTTCGCGACTATATCTATGTTGCCCTGGGTGGCAATCGGAAGGGAACGATCGCACGCTATAGAAACCTCATGACAACCATGCTGATCGGTGGCCTGTGGCACGGAGCTGGCTGGACCTTTGTGCTTTGGGGAGGGCTGCACGGCATCTACCTGGTAGTCAATCAACTGTGGCGCGCGTCGCTAAACTCGCTCGGCTTAACACACGTTACGGAACGCTGGTTCTACGCTCCTTTTGCGTGGGCGATTACTTTTCTTTCTGTCGTCTTCGGATGGGTACTATTTCGAGCCACTACGTTCGACGCCGCAAGCCAGATGATTGCCGGAATGCTCGGCTATAACGGCATCGCGATCCCTAATGGCATATTGGCTCGGCTTGGCAACTTCGGTGATTTCCTTCAATCACTCGGAATAAAGGCCGAGATCGGCGGCGGCGAGAATTTTGTCTGTATGTATCTGTGGATAATTTCACTGTCCGTTGCGGCGTTCCTCGCACCGAATACGCAACAAATCCTGGCGAAATATTCCCCGGTTCTAGAAGAGACTATTGATGAGCGATCAGCGTTGAAGACCAATGACAGAATTCGCGATCTCTTGACGTTTAGGCTAACAAATGCGGGGGCTCTGATCACCGCAGTGATTGCCTGCTTTGGCATATTCGCGTTGACCAGCATTTCCGAATTTTTGTATTTTCAATTTTAGTGATGTCATCTGGGCAATTTATAAGAAGATGGTTTCTTGCGTTGTTCGCGGCCGCAATGGTGGGCGGCGCGATTAACGTAGGAATCGATCCGTATGGCCTCTGGGATTCTCCTAGGATCAATAATATAAACGCACTCAAACCAAAAGCTGCGACTCGATCAAGAGCCGTAAAGCCGGTTATGTTAGGAAAAATTCAGCCTGCAACCGTTATCATCGGTAACTCTAGACCCGAAATGGGTCTGGATCCTCAAGACGTTTGTTGGACATCAGAGCACAGACCCGTTTTTAATCTCACGCAGCCTGGCTCGAGCGTTGCGGGACAGCTGGCACTCGCGACACACAGCATCGTCGCTAGTCCTGTGAAGTATTTGTTTATCGGCGTTGATTTTTCCGACTATACAACGGCCAGGACCGAAGACTTGAGCAGGCCGGTACCATACCCAGAACTCTTTCCTGGAGCTGGGCGCTTGATGATGCGGAACTTTACTGACCCTAATAACGATCGCATTTTCAACTTAGTAAAGGATCATCTGGACGCCGCATTCTCTCTAGAAGCACTCCAAGATTCATTTGCAACCATTGCAGCGCAAAGTCGGCAATTCACGACTGATTTAACGCGTGACGGATTTAATTCCGCGGCAACGTTTTTAAGCGTTGTCCAACACGAGGGACAGGACGTGCTCTTCACTCAAAAGCTAGGTACCCTGAAGGGGACGTTTCAGCCGAAAAAATACCTAACGGTACCGGCCGATAATCCCGGCTACTATCCGTTACCGCTTTTAAACAAATTTCTAGAGTCCTCACCACCAAGCATCAA
>JAQCEL010000250.1 GCA_027618655.1 Pseudomonadota bacterium
CGGTTTGCTCACCACCCACGGTCTGGTACAGCAAGGCAATTCGCCCGATCCTCAAAAAATCGACTTCACGGTTCTTACCCGCGACTTCTAAGGTGCCTTTATAAGCTTCAATAGTGCGCCCGTAATCGTTTTCGATCTCGTAGGCTTCTAACACTTGGCGGAATTTCTCCGCTGCCGTGATATCGGATTGTTCCATCATGTCGCGCAAACGCGCGAGCCGCTTTGAGCGCTCTTCTTGTAAGAACGGGACGTCGATGCGAATAATTTGCTCTAAGGAATCCAACATTTCGATCATCAATGGAATGATTTGTCTTTCGATGAGTGAAACTTTGTCCATTGATTCGGCCAGTGCGGTAATTTCGGACGCTTGGTTATCCACTTGGCGTTGCAACAAATCGTTGTAGACGTTCAAGCCGTCAACTACTTTTAGGGCTTGTTTATACTGACCTTCAAGGTCGCCAGCTGCGTCCCTCAAGTTATCGATCTGCGCTTGTGCGGATTTACCATCGGCGACGCGTTGCTCACCAACGGCGATTACTTGGTCAACATCCGCAGCATTCGCGGTAAACGGCGCGTCAATCAGCAGTAGGATTACGTAAATCGACACGATCCGTTTGATCACTTACAGCTTCCTCACACGTTTCTTTGATTCAACTGACTCGCGGGTCGGTTCGCGCGAAAGTTAATTGGTTTACATCTCACTGTAGTCGCGCTCTGGACGGTGGCCAAAGCACATCTCAGGGGAGAATTGATCCGCAAAGCAATTGGCGAAACACTTCGGCGGGAAGACAGAGCTTATCATCACGATCCAATCCTAGGAACCGGATCGCGCGCGAATTCGACTTACTCAGAGGCACGCGGTGAGATTGGAACCGCGAGCGGTTTCGCGGACTCTACCTCGTCTACTGCCCAGTTTAACGTATGAAAGTCGAACCCCGCGGCGATGGTCGGTTTGATCACTTCGAAATAGGGAGAGACATCAAAATCCCGCGGCGTGTATAAGCTGTGGTGCCGAACGTGAAGTATTTCTTCGACGCAACCGGGACACTCTGCGGAATCAATAACGCGTGTGTCGACGAGCGGTAGGATCGGATAGCGAATCGATTGAAACGCCTGCGCAATGAGCGTCGAGCAGATCGCGCGGGTCGGATCGCCGCTACCGAGCGCGAGCATGCGCCGACGAAAACGCGGCGGCACCGGCGGCGTCGGCAATAAGTATCGCGCCAGATCCACCACGTTTCTGAGATCGTAGTGATAACCGATGCGCGTGATCGCATAGTTAGTCACTGCTCGACGTTCCTGTTCGTTCAAACCGAGAGGTCTGCAGATCCGAACATGATGATCGCGGTACTCCTCGATCCCGACGCTGCGCACGCCAAGCACTGCGTCAGCCTCGACGAAGCAGTGTGGCGGGTTGCCACCGCGCTCCGCGAGATGCGAGCCCACATAAAGCGCAGCGTGCGACCAGGTCGATTGCGTCAAGTATTTGATCGCTGTGCTCAAGCGTGTGTTGCCCTCAACGACGAGGACATCGGCGGGCTGTAAAACAGCCTGCAAGCGCTCCGCTGAGGTTGTTATCGCTGTACTGTTAGCGCTGCGTGGTGCGCTGAGGTAGCGCGCCAGCCATGTCCCAAAAACACCGAGTAGACGATTTATGATGACTGTCCTGTTCCGTTCATGTGACCCAAACCGACGCTGGATCGTGCGCCGTGAAAGACGTCTCCTGGCGTTCTGGCGGTGGGTGAAAGCTGAATTATGATCTAACTATTCTCGGCATCCTATCGGACGCAGGGTCAAACCGACTTTCGATGGACAAGAAGACTGCGAGCGCTGCCATCGGCATCACGAGCCTAGATGATTGTGTCGTCAATTGAGGACGAGTAAATCGATAACGGTCACCAAACTAAGTCGCCAGTACCGGTCCGCGCTGCTTGGTAACCCTTGACTTTAGGAATATTAAGCCCATATTACTTGGCACTCCTCTATGCGGAGTGCTAACAACGATTTTAAAATTATTTAATTTCAATTGGTTAAAATTGAAATTTAGGAGACAACTAATGAAAATCCGCCCCTTGCACGATCGGATTGTGGTCAAACGACTAGAAGAAGACTCGACTTCCGCCGGCGGTATTGTGATCCCAGATTCCGCTGCTGAAAAGCCCTCCAGGGGGAAAGTCGTTGCAGTAGGCAACGGAAAAATACTCGACAGCGGCACTGTACGGGCGCTGGATGTGAAAGTCGGCGACCAAGTGCTGTTTGGCAAGTACACCGGCACCGAAGTGAAAGTCGACGCAGAAGAATTACTTGTGATGCGTGAAGACGACATCATGGCCATTTTCGACGCCTAGCGCGTTACCACTGAATAATCAAGACGATAAGGAATTAAGCACATGAGCGCAAAAGAAGTCCGTTTTTCGGATGATGCCCGCCAACGCATGGCAGCCGGCGTCAACATACTGGCCAATGCGGTCAAACAAACACTGGGCCCTAAGGGTCGCAATGTCGTTATTGAGAAAAGTTTTGGTGCCCCAACGGTCACTAAAGACGGGGTGTCGGTTGCTAAGGCAATCGAACTCGAAGACCGATTCGAAAATATGGGTGCGCAGATGGTTAAGGAAGTCGCATCCAAAACTTCCGATGTCGCCGGCGACGGCACGACCACCGCAACGGTTTTGGCGCAAGCCATCGTCCGCGAAGGTCTAAAGGCAGTCGCTGCAGGTATCAACCCGATGGATATTAAGCGCGGCATCGACAAAGGCGTTATCGCCGCTGTCGCAGAACTCGTGAAGATCTCCACGCCCTGCACGGATACCAAAGCGATCGCGCAAGTCGGTACGATTTCAGCGAACTCTGACTCTGCAGTCGGCGACATCATCGCTGAAGCCATGGACAAAGTTGGTAAAGAAGGTGTCATCACTGTCGAAGAAGGTTCAGGCCTCGAAAACGAGCTCGATATCGTCGAAGGCATGCAATTCGATCGGGGCTATTTGTCGCCTTATTTCATCAACAATCAGCAGACCATGGGTATCGAACTCGAAGAGCCCTATATCCTGCTCCACGATAAGAAGGTCTCTAACATTCGCGATCTGTTACCAATCCTCGAAGCGGTTGCCAAGTCGGGCAAACCATTGTTGATTGTCGCTGAAGACGTCGAAGGAGAAGCGTTAGCGACGCTGGTGGTAAATAACTTACGTGGGATTGTTAAGGTAGCTGCGGTTAAAGCGCCAGGCTTCGGCGATCGACGTAAAGCGATGTTAGAAGACCTCGCGATTATTACCAGTGGTACGGTGATTGCGGAAGAAGTTGGTTTGAGCTTGGAGAAAGCGACGCTCGAAGATTTGGGTTCTGCTAAGCGGGTCGTGATCACGAAAGACGACACCATCATCATCGATGGCGGCGGCGATCAAAAAGCGATCGAAAGCCGAGTTAAGCAAATTCGTGCTCAGATTGAAGAAACTTCTTCAGACTATGATCGTGAGAAGCTCCAAGAGCGCGTTGCCAAACTCGCGGGCGGTGTTGCCGTGATCAAAGTTGGCGCGGCGACCGAAATCGAGATGAAAGAAAAGAAAGCAAGGGTCGAAGACGCCCTACACTCAACCCGGGCGGCTGTCGAAGAAGGGGTGGTTGCCGGTGGCGGCGTTGCACTACTGCGCGTAATCGCTTCAGTGAAGAAAGTGAAAGCCGACAATACCGACCAAGAGATGGGTCTTAAGATCCTAGCTCGCGCGTTGGAAGAGCCGATCCGACAGATCGTTGCGAACGCCGGTGAAGAGCCGTCAGTTATCGTCAATAAAGTCAAAGAGGGCAAAGGAAGCTTTGGTTATAACGCGCAGACTGGCGAGTTTGGCGACATGATAGCAATGGGCATCCTCGATCCCACGAAAGTCGCACGGTCGGCCTTGCAAAATGCTGCATCAGTCGCCGGCTTGTTGCTTACGACAGAAGCCATGGTCGCTGAAGCGCCGAAGGCGTCGGAAGGCGGTGCTGGTGGTGGCATGCCTGATATGAGCGGCATGATGTAGACGACGAAGCCGTCTTAAACGACACCAATTTGGCCCCGGCAACCACCGGGGCTTTTTTATGGTCGTTACTGTAGATGTGCGTTTAGATGATCGGATGGGCGGCCATCCGCGCACAACGAACCATCGTAGATATCCACAACGGGATTTTTACCGTAAAAAAACGTCCCCAATTGTGTGACCAATACGGAATTCGGCATATCATTCCCAGGGCAGCGCGAGCGTAGGCGGCGTTGCAAACGGAGATGTTTGGATTAGAAATCCATGAAATCATAAGGAGTATGGCCATGATGATAAAACGTATATTTCTTTCACTAATTCCCGCCCTGTGTTTGAGTCTTCTTTCCTCCACAGTGTTCGCGGCCACTGCGATATTCGCTGCCGAAACCGCGGTATCGACGATTTCGCCGTGTCCCAGTTTTTGTGGTGGCTTCGGTAGCGCTTCGGACTTCGATTTTGACGGTGGCGTCGGCCAAACGACGAGCTACTCGTCGCTAAACAACGTCGACGGCGATGGGCAGGCGCAGTCCGAATTGAGCGGTCAAGGCGAGCTGCCAGTCTTGAAGGCTGAGGCGTTCTCCCACGCGCAGGCGCTACCCGTACGAAGTTCGAGCGTTGGCGCAGGAGCATTTGGTCTACAAGGATTCTATGTTGGCGCGTCAAGTTATTTGTTGGACATTATCTTAACCGGTATCGCCAACGATGTACCTGGGCCAGACTTTAATGAAGATGGTCACGTCATTGCCAACGTCATGATCATCCGCGACAACGATCCCAATTCGGATATCGAATTTACAAGTCACTATCCGACAATGAAATTTGAGCTTATCCCTGGCATCGACGACCTGGAGTTGCTGGCGGACGCCATTGATCCCCTCGGGCAGCAATTACTCGTTATCCCGCCTGATAACGTTTCCCATACTGTGTCTGCGACGCTAGAGGTCTCTGGCCTCACTCCTGGAGAGTTGATTTACATCTGGGCGGGCTTAAACGCGAGCGGTACCCGGGGTGGGTTTGGGGATGCCTTCAGTACTTTGACGCTAGCGTTCCAGGACCCGACCGGGCTTTCGCACACTGCGCCGGTACCTTTGCCTGCTGCAATTTGGTTCCTCGGTGCAGGGGTATTGGGCGTAGCTCGGCGACGCCGCCGATCGAACTAACCGTGCGTCGCGGTGCTCCGACCTAAGGGCTCGTGCCAAAATAACTTGACGAATAGTCTAAACGAGATCAGGCTCTCGGGTCATGAAA